>JBJTGD010000244.1:0-6042 GCA_046093735.1 Acidimicrobiia bacterium
TTCGCAACGACTCCGACTGGGAGTCACTGCGCCGGCTCGCGCCGGACGAGTTCGCCGCTGACGCGTGGCGCACCGAGGCGACGCGCGTGGTCGAGCGAGATGCGGTCGACGACGCTGTCGCCCGATGGCTGGCGACTCGCAACGCCGGTGAGGTCGAACGTCTGCTCGTCGACGCCGGTGTCCCGGCGTCCCGCCTGCTCCATCCTCGTCTGTTGGCCGATCATCCCGTGTACCGGGCCTGGGGATGGCCCGCCCCGGTGGAGCAGCCGGGGATCGGCCCGTTGCTGCTCGAGGGACCGGCGCTGGAGGGATCCCGGATGGGCCGCCCCTCGGTGCGTCCCGCCGCCCTGCTGGGGGCCGACACCGAGGAAATCGCCAGAGCGCTCCTGGGCCTCGATCCCGCACGGGTGGCCGAATTACGGGCTTCAGGGGTGCTGGGAGCGGCCTGAACGCCGGCGCCTGCGTTGCCCCTCGGTCATCGATCTGTAAGGATTTCGCAACATGAGGTCGGTGCGGCACCCTGCGCGAGGGACCATCCCTTCCCGTCGTCTCCGGGTCATGGGCGCGATGGTGGCCGCCGGGGTGATCCTGACGGCGACGGCGCTCACCGTGGGACCGGCCTCGGCCCAGACCATCGACCAGAAGCGCGCTGAAGCAGCCGCGGTCTCGGCCAAGTTGGCCGAACTCGACGCCAAGGCCCTCGAGGTCAATGCCCGGTTCGAGGCGGCCCGTTACGAGTTGAAGCAGATCGAGGACCGCATCGGCGCCGCCAAGGAGTTGGCCCGTCAGACGGCGGCGGAGGCCGAGACCCGCCGAGCCGACGTCCGTCGCTACGCCGTCACCGCCTACCAGAACGGCAACGACAGTCCCGGCCTCGACGCCCTGTTGACCAACGACGCCGAGGCCGGCATGCAGAAACGGTCCTATCTCGAGTCGATCTCGGGCAGTCGACAGGACCTCATCGATGCCCTCCGCGCCGCCAACCAGAAGGCCGAGGAGGATGCCGCCCGCTTGCGGGGAGCCGAGGCGGCGGCTGCGGCCAAGAAGGCCGACATGGAGCAGCTCAAGGTCGCCGCCGACGCGGCAGCCAGTGAACAGCGCGCCATCACCAACCGGGTGCAGGGGGAACTTCGCGCGCTGGTGGACGCCGAGAACGCCCGCCGGGCTGCGGCCGAAGCGGCGGCGCGCGCCGCCCGATCGGGCGGGTCGGTCAGCGGCGTCGCCAACCCGCCACCTCCGGGCGTGGCCGGGCCGGCGGCCATCAGGGCCGGGATGACCAAGATCGGGTCGGGCTACGTCTGGGCCGCCGAGGGCCCCGACGTCTTCGACTGCTCGGGTTTCGTGCGATGGGCCTATCTGCAGACCGGGATCTCGCTGCCGCACTACAGCGGGGCCATGTACAACATGACGGTGCGCATCAGTCAGGCGCAGTTGCAGCCCGGCGATCTGGTGTTCTGGGGACCGAACGGATCGGCGCACGTCGCCATCTACATCGGCAACTTCCAGATCCTCCACACCGCCAAGGGCGTGAACGTCACCCCTCTCGACTGGTGGACCGGCTATCCGCCCTCGGGCTTCGGTCGACTCCGCTGAGCGAGAACCGACTCAGTCGGTGAACTCGAAGCCGCGGTAGTCGGCCTCGGCCACGTCGTCACAGATCGATCGGTACACGGCGACGCCGGCCAGATAGGGCATGAACACCCGCGGCTTGCCGGGCACGTTGGCGCCCAGATACCACGAGTTCCCCTTGGGGAACAGCGTGTAGCCGGCCACCTCGTTGACATGGTCCACCCACGCGTCCTGGGCCTCGAGAGCGGGGTCGACGGCCCGATGATCGTGGTGGCCCATCCACGCCACCAACTCGGTGCTCCATTCCACGTGCTGTTCGATGCTCACCAGCATGTTGGTCATCACCGAGGGACTGCCCGGCGCGCAGATCATGAACATGTTGGGGAAGCCGTGGGTGGTGAGGCCGAGGTAGGTGCGCGGTCCGGCCGACCACTCGTCGCGCAGGGTCCGTCCGTTGCGACCGACGATCTCCGGGCCGAGGAGCGCGCCGGTCATGGCGTCGAACCCGGTGGCGAACACGATCACGTCGACATCGGATGTGCCGTCGGAGGTCTCGATCCCCGTGGTGGTGATGCGTTCGATCGGAGTGCGGCGGAGATCGACCAGTTCGACGTTCGGTCGATTGAAGGTCTCGTAGTAGTCGGTGTCGAGGCAGAGACGCTTGGTGCCCACCGGATAGGTGGTCGGGCACAGCGCGTCGGCGGTGGTGGGATCGTCCACGATCCGCCGGATGCGCTCGCGCAGGTAGTCGGCGACGACGGCGTTGGCCTCCTCGTCGACCAGCACATCGTTGAAGGCGCCGAGGAAGCCGAACAGCGTGCCCTGCTCCCAGATGGCGTCGAAGCGTCGCAGACGCTCGGCCTCGTCGACCTCATGGGCCGACTGTTCGGGTGTCGGGGTGATCGTGCCTCCGTGCGACTCGCGTTGAGCGGCCCGTCGCTCGCGATAGCGCGCCTTCACCTCGGCCACCTCGGCGTCGTCGAGGGGACGGTTCCGGGCCGGGACCGTGAAGCACGGCGTGCGTTGGAACACGGTGAGGTGGTCGGCCTCGGCCGCGATGTGGGGGATCGACTGGATGCCCGAGGATCCGGTGCCGATCACAGCCACTCGACGGCCGGCGAATCGCACGCCCTCGTGGGGCCATTGACCGGTGTGATGGATCTCGCCGGCGAAGTCATCGATGCCCTCGATGTCCGGTCGCCGGGCGGAGGACAGGGCGCCGACGGCCATGAACAGGAACGGGGCGGTGACGGCGTCGCCTCGATCGGTGCGCACCGACCACCGCGCCTCGGACTCGACCCACTCGGCCGCCAGCACGCGAGTGGAGAACCGGATGTCGCGACGCAGATCGAAGCGATCGGCGACGTGGTTGGCGTAGGCGAGGATCTCCGGCTGGGTGGCGTACTTCTCCGACCAGGTCCACTCCTGTTCGAGCTCCTCGTCGAACGAGAAGGAGTAGTCGATGGAGACGATGTCGCACCGGGCCCCCGGGTAGCGGTTCCAGAACCAGGTGCCGCCCACGTCGGAGGCCGCGTCGAAGGCGATCGCCGACAGGCCCATGGCCCGCAGGCGATGGAGCAGGTAGAGCCCGGCGAACCCGGCGCCCACCACCACGGCGTCGAACCGTCCCGTCTCCGCCGCCCGGCCCTGCATCGTCGGATCCTCGACCTGTGTCATCTCGTCCTCCCGGTCCCCGACACTACGGCGGCCCGCCCCGCGAGGTGTCCGAGTCCGGGGAGCGGCCACCGATCGCTCGGCCGAACCCGGTCGAGCGGGCGACGCGTCGGGTCGCCGATGCGACAGACTCTCGCAACACACCGCAGACGGGGGAGACCATGACGACGACCGACGCGCCCTACATCAACCTGCTCGACCCGCAGTTCTACGTCGATCCGTGGGAGGCGTACCGGTGGCTGCGGGACAACGATCCGGTGCACTGGGATCCGGTGCACCGCATCTGGGGCGTGTCGCGCTACGCCGACATCGTCGAGGTGGAGAAGAACTGGCAGCTCTACAGCTCCTTCGACGGATCACGACCGGCCATCGATCAGCGCGACGACACATCCATGATCAACCGCGACGATCCCGAGCATCAGCAGCAGCGCATGCTGGTAGCCCGACAGTTCACCCCGCGCGCGGTCCGGCAGTTGGAGAGGCGCATCCGCGATGTGGTGACCGATCTGATCGACGACGTGATCGAGACGGGTCGGAGCGAGGCGATCTGGGACCTCGCCTCGCCGCTGCCCGCCATCCTGATCGGCGAGAAGCTCGGATTCCCGCCCGAGTTGTGGCCCAAGTTGCGCGAATGGTCCGAGGTGACGATGTACGAGTCGGGACAGAACCCGCCCGACGGTTCCCCTGCTCCACGTTCGGAGCGTTCGGAGCAGGCCATCGGCGAGTTCGCCATGGCCACGTTGGACATCATCGCCCAGCGTCGGGCCGAGCCCGCCGACGATCTCATCTCGATCTGGTGCCATACCGAGCAGGGCGGACGGAAGTGGAACGAGGCCGAGATCATCTCCGAGTGCATCCTGCTGCTCGATGGCGGAGCGGAGACGACGCGGACCGTGATCGGTTCGATCATCCGCGAACTGGCGCTTCGGCCCGACCAGAAGCAACTCCTCGTCGAGCGACCCGAGATCCTCGGGGAGACCGGCGTGGAGGAGTTCATCCGCTTCGTGACGCCGATCCTCAACATGCGTCGCACCGTCACCGCCGATCACGAGTTCCACGGCAAGCAGTTGCGCGCCGGTGATCAGGTGCTCCTCATGTACCCGTCGGCCAATCGTGACGAGCGGGTGTTCGCCGATCCGGACTGCCTCGACGTGCTCCGGGCCCACAACAACCATGTGGCTTTCGGTTTCGGCACGCACGTCTGTCTGGGCTCCTCACTGGCCCGCATCGAACTGCGGGTGATGTTCGAGGAGTTGGTGCGTCGCATCCCTGACTGGCGTCTGGCGCCCGATGCCGATCCGCAGATCCTGGGGGCGACGTTCACTCGGGCCTACGACCGCGTCGACATCGAGTTCACGCCGGGCCGTCGCGAGCGCTGAGGCGGTCCACGCCCGGTCGGCATCGACGGGGCAGACTCTCGGAATGTCCGACGCCTCCGCCGCCACGACCACGTCCACCACCGAGGCCACCGCACCCTCCGCTCGGAGGGGCCACTCCCGACTCCGACGGACGCTGGCCTGGATCCTGCTCGTCCTCGCCTCCGTCCTCACCTTCGGGGTGGCCATCGACGTGTGGGTGAAGGAGCAGTTGCTGTCCACGCCCCGGTGGGTGGAGACCAGCGACAAGATCCTCGCTGACCCCCGGCTACAGGCCACGCTGGCCACCTATCTGGTCGACGAGGTCTACGCCAACGTCGACGTCTCCGGCGCCATCGCCGACCGTCTGCCCGAGGATCTCAAGGGCCTCTCCGGTCCGTTGGCCGGGGCGCTGCGATCCCCGGCGACCCAGGGCGTCGAGCGACTCCTGGCCTCATCGCAGATCCAGAAGGTGTGGAGGGAGGTCAACACTGCGGCGCACTCCACCCTGGTGGCGGTCCTCGAGGACAAGATGCAGGCCGGATCGAGCAAGAACGGCAAGGTCACCATCGATCTCGGCGAATTGGTGACGCGGGTGGCCAAGCAGATCGGTCTGCCCTCCGCCGTCATCGACCGGATCCCGTCCGATGTCGGGCAGGTCACCATCTTCCAGTCCGATCAGTTGGCCTTGATCCAGCGCAGTGTGGCCATCGTGAATGTGCTCGGTCCGATCCTGATCGTGGTCGTCGTGGCCCTCTACGCCGCCGCGGTGTGGCTGGCCATCGGCCGTCGCGTGCGCACGTTGCGCAATGCCGGATGGTCGTTGGTGACCGTGGGTGCAGTCATCGTGATCATGCGTCGGCTCTTGGGGAACTACGTGACGTCGACGATCACGTCACCGCAGTACGGCCCCGTCGGCGACCTCATCTGGGCGGTGGTCACCAAGTTCCTGTGGTCGACGGGTTGGTTGCTCATCGGATGGGGCGTGTTCATCATCCTGGGCATGGTGCTGGTGGGTCCGTCGCGGGCGGCGCACGCCATCCGGCGGTTCACCGCACCGTTCGTGAACGCCGAACCCGTCGTGTTCTGGGTCGGGGTGGCCGTGATCTACCTGGCGATCGTGTGGCTGGTGCCGACGCCGGCCCTGCAGGTGTGGTGGTCGGTGCTGCTCGTGGCCGGCGCTGGGGCGGCCTATCTCGGCGTCCTGCGGCGACGTTCCCGGGGTGAGTTCCCCGACGTCGGACTGCACGTCGACGGTCTCGGTGACCGGGCGACCGAGACCTGGGGTGACATCACCGGCTTCGGACGGTCGGTGGCCGAGCGTCTGCGGTCACGCCGGAGCACTCCGGCCGGCGACCCGGTGGCGCAGCTCCAGGGCTTGGCCGAGCTCCATCGCTCGGGCGCGCTCTCGGACGAGGAGTTCGCGGCGGCCAAGTCCAAGTTG
>JBJTGD010000245.1:0-6063 GCA_046093735.1 Acidimicrobiia bacterium
CCCGCACGCTGGCTTTCTCGGTTCTCCCGAGGACCTCGAACTCCTGGCCGACGTGCGCCGGTTCGTCGACGCGCACTGGCGATAGAGGGCGTTCGTAGGCTCGAACGACTCCTCGAACGAAACCCTCCCGCTCCGAACCGCGGGCTGGCGAGGGCCTAGATTTCAGGGGTCGCACCGGCGGCGTGCCGGAGCACGAGACGTCAAGGGAGAACGGTGCTCGACCATCGGATACTCGGAGCCACCGTGGTGGACGGCACGGGCGCACTGGCCTTCGTCGCCGATATCGGCATCCGTGACGGACGCATCGTGGCCATCGTCGAACCCGGCTCGCTCGACGAGGACGCCCACGAGACGTTCGAAGCCACCGGGCTGGTGGTGTGTCCCGGCTTCGTCGACATGCACACGCACTACGACGCGCAACTGTTCTGGGATCCGTTCGCCGCGCCCTCGAACGTGCACGGGGTGACGTCGGTGATCGGCGGCAACTGCAGCTTCAGCATCGCCCCGGTGCGACCCGAGGATGCCGACTACATCCGTCGGATGCTGGCCAAGGTCGAGGGGATGCCCCTGGTTGCGCTGGAGGAGGGCGTGCCGTGGACGTGGACGACGTTCGGTGAGTACCTCGATGCGCTCGACGGTTCGATCGCCGTGAACGCCGGTTTCATGGTCGGCCACAGTGCACTGCGTCGCTACGTGCTGGGTGCCGAGGCCAACTTCCGGGCGGCGACGCCGGGCGAACTCGACGAGATGCGCGCCGCACTCGCCGCATCGCTCGAGGCGGGCGCGCTGGGTCTGTCGATGGACTGCTCGACCTCGCACAGTGACGGCAACGTCGATCCGGTGCCGGCCAAGGGTGCCGACCGCGACGAGATCCTCGCCCTGTGCGCCGAGACCGGTCGCTGGCCGGGCACAACGTTGGAGGGGATCTTCGAGGGGGCCAGCGACGGCTTCGACGAGTCGGAACTGGAACTGCTGCCGGCGATGTCGGTGGCGGCCAACCGGCCGCTCAACTGGAATCTCCTCGTCGTCGACACCCGCGATCCCGGCCGCATCGATCGTCATCTCGCCGTGTCGAAGCGAGCTCGTGAGATGGGTGGTCGGGTCCTGGCGCTGACCATGCCGGTGATCGTCCCCATGAACATGAGTTTCGGCAATTACTGCGCCCTCAACCTGATGCCGGGCTGGGGACCGATCCTCAATGCGCCGATGCCCGAACGCATCGAGATGCTGCGCGACGAGGCGACACGTCGGATGATGGTCGCCCGGGCCGACAGCGACGAGGCGGGCATGTTCCGCCGACTCGCCGGGTTTGCCGACTACGTCATCGGTGACACGTTCAGCGAGGCCAACGAAGGGCTCGCCGGCCGCAAGGTTCGTGACATCGCCGCCGAACGGGGTGACGCCGAACCGTTCGACACGCTCATCGACATCGTGATCGCCGATGACCTGCGCACGGTGCTGTGGCCCAGTGCCCCCGATGACGATGATGCCCATTGGGAGCTGCGCCGCGCTCTGTGGGACGATCCCGACGTGGTGCTCGGTGGCAGCGACGCCGGCGCCCACCTCGACCGCATGTGTGGCGGCTCCTACCCCACTCGCCTTCTCGCCGATTCACTGCGGGGCCGGCAACTGCTGAACCTGGAGCAGACCGTGCACGCCCTGAGCGACGTGCCGGCCCGTCATCTCGGTCTGCGCGACCGTGGCCAGGTGCGTGAGGGATGGATCGCCGATCTCGTCGTGTTCGATCCGGCCACCGTCGACACCGCCACCCCGACGATCGCCCACGACCTGCCGGGCGGAGCTCGACGCATGCACGCCGACTCGGTGGGAGTGACACGGGTGTTCGTGGGAGGTGTGGTCACCGTGGCCGACGGCGCGCCCACCGGCGCGACACCCGGCACCGTGCTGCGATCGGGCCGCGACACCGACACCGTGACGGTGCACTGAGCGAACTCGATCGTCGGCGCCGAGGCGCCGACGCGCCTCACTGCCACCGACCCGACTCGAGTCAGTTGCTGGACGACGAGCCCGAGAGTTCGGCCGTGCGCAGCTTGGCCACGGCCAGAATGACGAGGCCGTACACCGGCTTGGCCAGCAGATCAGCCGCTGAGTAGCCGACCTGTCGGACGGTCTCGGCCATCGTGCTGTCGGTACCGAAGATCACCGGGAACAGATAGGCGATCGGGTACACGAGCCACGCACCGACGAGGATGATCGTCGCCAGACGAAGAGTCTTGGCCACAGCGGCCGACTCGCGCTTCTGAGCCGCTCCCAACTCCTTGATCAACGTGGCCAGGATGTAGACGAAGGGAATCACCGAGAGAACCCAGAAGATCCACTTGGTGGAATCGCTGGTCGACACCTCGCCCGGATAGCCGAGTCCGATCATGAGGATCGCCGCGACGACCAGGCGAACGGTGAGCGGGCGACGCTTGTCGGCGGACAGACCCAGCACCACGAGCAGTTCGATGATCAGAAGCGGGACCGTCAGCAGCCAGTCCGCGTAGCGGTATCCCTCGTTGAACTCTCCGTCAGCCCATCCGGTGAAGATGCGGAAGTAGTGGTAGCCGGCGATGCCCACCACGATCGCCGAGATGAGCACGGCGCTCCGGTACTTCTTGTCGACCTGATTGACGTTGAAGAGGAAATAGACGAATGCGGCGAACATCGCCGCCACGACCAGCGAGAAGACGTTGTAGACGAGCAGGTATTCATTGCCGGTGAGGGTCACCGACTGAAGTCCTGCCGACGTCGAGTCCAGCAGCACAATCCCACCTCCATGGGGCCACCTCAGAACACTGGGGCTCTGAGCATCGATGCAGCAGACGCTGCCGCCCGCACCCTACCGGTAGACCCCACTCCCCTGCCGGATCAACGATCGGCCCCGAGGGTCCCCGGTCCCCGGTCAGAAGACGAGCCGTAGGCCCGGGCGCGGCCACCGCACCCGGCCCAGGCGGCCCGAGCCGGACATCGTGATGTAGGCGGTGTGCAGGTCGTCGCCGGCGAAGCAGATGTTGGTCGTCATGACGTCGGGCACCTCGACGTGCGAGATCTCCCCGTCGGGACGACGCACGCACAACCCATGGGAGATGGCGGCCACGACGACGGTTCCATCGGCCTCGACGGCGAGCGAATCGAAGTGGTTGGGCGTCGCCATCAGGATCCTCGGCCCACCGGCCACCTCACCCGGGCCGGCGACGTCCCACGCCAGCAATCGACCGGTGAGGGTCTCGGCCACGTAGACCTTGGTGCCGTCGGGTGAGAGCCCGACGCCGTTGGGTCCGAGCAGACCAGCAGCCGCGCGCCGCAACCCGGTGCCGTCGGGGCGGGCGTAGAACAGCGAACCCCGATCGGCCGATCGCGTATCGGATTTACCGAGATCGGTGAACCAGAAACCGCCGGCCCGGTCGAAGACGATGTCGTTGGGACCGCGGAACCGTTCGCCGTCGAGACCGTCGAACAAGCGGTCGACCGCACCCGTCTCGGGATCGATACGGTCGACCCAACCGCCCTCGAAGCCCTGGGGTCGGGTGCTGCCGTGCTCGTCGACCGGGATGAGCAGCCCTCCGCGTTCGCTCCATGGGAAGCCACCGTTGTTGACGACGTAGAGCGCGCCGTCCGGACCGATCGCCGCACCGTTCGGCCCGCCGCCGGGGACGGCGATGTCGGTCGACGATCAATCCGGCGTCGTCCGCACGAGTCGACCACCACGGACATCGACGGTGACGATGTCACCGTTGGGCATGGCCACCGGCCCCTCGGCGAACCCGAGTCCTTCGGCAACGATCTCGATCTCCACCAGCACCCCCTCAGCGGTGCCCAACCCTATGCGCCGCTCGATGCTGAGTCTCTGGCTCTCGTGTCCGCACCATCACCGGGCACGACAGACCGCCAGACAGACCTGACCGACGAGGCTCGGATCACCATCATGCGACGACTTGGGCCGCACCATCGACCAGACGAGAGGCATGCTTCACTGCGAGTACGGCGTCTCTCCTCGTGATCGAGGCCGACTGGTACTGCGACTTCGTCTTCGGCTTCAGCAGTCGGTCGAACGGCGTCACGTGGGATCCACGTCGAGTATCTGGCGGAGATCGACTCCTGCCATGGTCGCGCCTTCATGACGGAGCGACTCGATCAGCGGATCCCCAGCGATCGACAACTGTTCGATCTCGGGCTGCGAATATTCGAGCACCTCGCACGGCGAACCACACCATCGACCGACCTGCGCGGCGAGATCGGCCACGCAGGACGCCCACGCAAGATCGTCGAACGAAACCGATGCCGGGCGAACGATCAACAGATCGACATCGCTGGTCGTCCTGTCCTCGCCGCGGGCCATCGAACCGAAGAGGACGACCGACAACGGCGGTGAATCCCACGCCCCGACATGGCGGGCGACTCGCCGCTGCAACTCGTGGCGAGCATCGAGGAGCACCTCGATCGCGCGAAATGCAAGGTGCTCACGATTTAGTTCGTACCCACCGGGAACCTTGGTGACGATCCCACGGCGGCCGAGTTCGAGGAGCTGGCGACTGGTGGTCGACTGACTGACTGTTCCGGTGAGCACGGCGATCTGACGACCGGTGAGAGGCTGCCCTGCTCGCTCCAGGACAGCGAGGATCTGGGCCCGCTCGGGCGAGAGGAGTTCTTCAAGTGGAGTGCTGAGCGGCATGAGGTGATCCCTTTTGAGTCATAGATGAATCAGTTGAGTCAGTATAGACTCACTCGTGTCGAACTTGACTGCTGAAATGCGGGAGTGCGCCGGTGACTCGGGCCCGCGCTCGCCAATGGTCGTGCGACAGTGCTCCAGACACTAGAGATGCCCTGGGACACCGGTTGGTCCCGGCTCTTCGGGCACCAAGGAGGGGCAGCGTGATGTCGGATGTGCCCGCAGCGGCCGGTGAGATCGATGCCGGTTGGTTGACCGACGCGCTGCAACCGCGCTTTCCCGGCGCCCGGGTGGCCTCGGTCGAGGTCACCGACCAGCGCCAGGTCACCAACGCCCACGCCCGAGTGCGAGTCACCTACGACGAGCCCGTCGGCGCACCGGCGACGATGTTCGCCAAGTTGCTGCCCTCCGATCCCCAGCGGCGCCAGTCGATCATCGGCACCGGGATGGGCGAGCGGGAGGTGCGCTTCTACGAGCAGCTCGCCCCGGCGCTGCCGATGCGGCTCCCGATGGTCTACGTCGCTCGTGAGCGCGCCGACGGCGAGTTCATCCTCCTGCTCGAGGACCTCGACGCCACCGGTTGCGTGATCTCCGACGGGCCGATGGGCGTGCCGCCCGACTCGGTGGCCCGCGCTCTCGAGGACCTCGCCGCGCTCCATCTGCGCTTCGTCGACCCGGCGACACGGGTCGCACAGGTGCCGTGGATCCCATCGACGAGTTCGACGAGTGACTACGGGTCGCGGATGTTGCGCTACGGACTCGACATCCACCGCGACCGACTGAGCGACGAGTTCGCCGAGATGGCCGAGTTGTGCATCGCCCACCCCGACGCACTGCAGGACCTATGGCATCGGGGACCGCAGACGGTGATCCACGGCGATCCGCACATCGGTAATCTGTTCTTCGACGGCGGCCGTGTCGGTTTCCTCGACTGGGGGATCATCAACGTCAACACACCGATGCGCGACGTGAGCTACTTCCTCACGATGTCACTCACCGTCGACGATCGCCGCCGTCTTGAGCGCGACCTGCTCGCCCATTATCTCGACATCTGGAACGCGGGCGGCGACGAACCGATCTCGTGGGACGACGCGTGGCTCGCCCATCGGGTGCACGCCGGGTACACGGTGCTGGCCTCGTGCCAGGTCGTCACCTTCCCGTCTGACGCCACACCGCAACGACAGGTATTCGCCGCCGCCTTCCTTGAGCGGTCGCAGGCCGCCGTGGCCGACCTCGACGCCCGGGCGGCGATCAGGGAGTTCGGCGGCCTGTAGCTCGGCTCCTCTGGCTCTGCGGCGCCGACCGAAGGATTCAGCCGGTGAACGTGGGTCGCACCGGTGAGGGATCGGGCACGACCCGACATCCGACTGCCACTCCGGACGGTTGGCTAC
>JBJTGD010000246.1:0-11930 GCA_046093735.1 Acidimicrobiia bacterium
CCGCCGATGCGCTGTGGCCGTCACTGGTGGAGTCCAACCCGCTCCTGCTGATCGCCCTCAGTGCCAAGAACCGCTACCTGGTGCTGGTGGTGAACGCCCTGCCGGCCTGGGAGTACTACGTGGTCGGCACGTTGCGACTGCTGCTGCCCGATCCGTTCTTCTTCGTCCTCGGTTGGTTGTACGGCGAGGCGGCGCTGCACTGGATGGAACGACGCACGCCGACCGTGGGCCGGATCATGCGGACGCTCGAGCGATGGTTCGGTCGGTGGGGGGCGCCACTGGTGATGCTGTTCCCCAACAACTACGTGTGCGCCATCGCTGGCGCGGCCCGCATGTCGCCTCTGCGGTTCGCCACGCTCAACGTGATCGGCACCATCGGGCGACTGGTCATGATCGCCGTGGTGGGCGACGTGTTCGCCGGTCCGATCGATTCGATACTCGACTTCGTGGCCCGGTGGCGCATCCAGTTGCTGGTGGTGACGGTGTCGCTGGTGGTCCTGTCATGGGTGCTGGAGTTGCGCAACGGGCGTCGCGAGATCGATGCCCTGCGCGAACTCGAGGACGCAGCCGACGAGATCGAGGCCGACGAGATCGAAGCCGAGGACGACCCCGCCGGCTGACCGCTCAGAGGTCGAGCAGCGGATCCAGACCGATGGTCACACCGGGCCGGTCGGCCACCAGTCGGGTGGCCAGCAGCACACCGGGCATGAACGACTCCCGGTCGTAGGAGTCGTGACGGATCGACAGGGTCTGTCCGGTCGTGCCGAGGATGACCTCCTGATGGGCCACCATCCCGCGCAGCCGCAGCGAGTGGACCCGGATGTCGCCCGGACCCCGACCCCCGCGCGCGCCCTCGAGGATCTCGGTGCGCGTGGGATCGGCCGCCCACTGGGAGGAGGCGTCCGCCATCCGCTCGGCGGTGAGCATGGCCGTACCCGAGGGCGCGTCGAGTTTGGCGTCGTGGTGCAGTTCGACGATCTCGGCCGTCTCGAAGAAGGGCGCGGCCAACTCGGCGAAGCGCATCATGAGCACCGCTCCGATGGCGAAGTTGGGGGCGATGACGCAGTTCGAACGGGTGAATGCCGCCCGGAAGTCGGCCAGGTCGTCATCGGAGAACCCGGTGGTGCCGGTGACGGCGTGGATGCCGTGCTCGGCCAGCCACAACAGGTTGGTCCGTGCCGCATCGAGGTGGGTGAAGTCGATGGCGACCTCGACCCCGGACTCGAGGAACACCTCGGGTCCAGCGGCCACGAGGAAGTCGAGATCGCAGCCGGCGACCTGCAGCATGTCGAGGCCGGCATGGTGGGGGTCGACGGCGGCCGTCAGATCCAGTGCCGGATCCGATGAGACGGCGCGACACACGGTGCTGCCCATGCGCCCTCCGGCCCCGAACACACCGACCTTCGTCGCCATGGGGCGAACCTAGCCGCCGACGAACGACTCGAGGGCGGCCATTCCGCCGCCGGCGGGGCCGACGGCCGACACGATCCGCGGCCCGGCGAACACCCGTTGCACCACGGCCCGCACCCGTTCGGGGGTGACGGCGCGGATGCGACGCACGTGCTCGGCCACGGGCACGATCTCGTTGCGCGACGTGAGGCTCGATCCGAGTCGGGCCATGCGCGAACCGCTGTCCTCCAGCCCCAGCAGCATCGAGCCCTCGAGGTAGCCAACGGCGACGCGGTGCTCCTCGTCGGTGATCCCGTGGGCCACGAAACCACCGAGCACGTCGTCGACGACGGTCAGCAACTCGTCGAGGCGCGCCGCACCCGTGCTGGCGTACACCACCACCGATCCGGTGTCCGAATAGGAGGAGGGCGAGGAGAACACCGAATAGGCCAGTCCGCGGTTCTCCCGGACCTCCTGGAACAACCGGCTCGACATCCCGCCGCCGAGCACCTGATTGGCCACCCACAGTGCGTAGCGGTCCTCGTCGTCGAGTGGCAGTCCTCGCCACCCGACGGCGACGTGCACCTGCTCGATGGGGCGATCGGCGTGGATGAGTCGGCCGGTCGGCTCCGGTGGTGGCGTGCGCTGCGGGGCGACACCGGCCAGTTCGTCCTCGAAGAGTCCGTCCAGCGCCTCGGCCACCGCATCGTGGTTGAGATCGCCCGCCGCCGCCACCACCAGATTGCGGGGTCGGTACCACTCGGCATGGAACCCGGCCACGTGCTCGCGGGTCATGGCCGTGACCGAGTCGTGATCGCCGAGGGTCTCCCGACCGAGGGGATGGGCAGGGAAGAGATGTTCGTACAGCGTCGTCATGACGAGGTCGTCGGGCGTGTCCTCGCTCATGAGCAGTTCCTCGAGGATGACCTCGCGCTCGGCCTCGAACTCCTCGGCTCGGAAGGCCGGCGCGCTCACCACATCGGCGAGCAGTTCGAGTCCATGACGCATCTCGGCGACCGGCAGACGCAGGTAGTAGGCCGTGTGCTCGCGGCTCGTGTAGGCGTTCATCTCGCCGCCGACGGAGTCCACGGCGAGCGCGATGGAACGCGCCGAGCGCTCGGCCGTGCCCTTGAACAGCAGGTGCTCGAGGAAGTGCGACGCGCCGGCGATGGCCGCCGGTTCATCGCGTGATCCGACACCGAACCACATGCCCACGCTCACCGAACGCGCCTCGGGCATGCGCTCGGTGACGAGACGCACGCCCGAGACCAACTCGGAGCGTTCGATGTCGGCGTCGGTCAACGACACGACGCGTTCCGACTCAGCGACGACGTCCGCCGCGGCGGCCGCCACCACCGCCGCCACCGCCGCCACCGCCACGACGTTCCTCGCCGGGACCGAGGTCGCCGATCTCAGCGGTCATCTCGGCGTCGAAGGCGTCCTGGAAGGACACGGATTCACGCGGTGCCCCACCGTCGGACGATGCCGGAGCGGCCGACTCGCCGGCCGGCGCCTCGTCGGAGCGGGACTCCGAACGGTTCTCGGAGCGGGGCGTCGGCGCCGGTTCGCTGGCCAGTGACAACGAGACCTTGCCGTTGGGATCGACATCGTCGACACGGACCTCGACGGCATCACCGAGATCGAGCACGTCCTCCACCCGGTCGATGCGCTTGCCGCCCCCGAGCTTCGAGATGTGCAGCAGTCCGTCGCGGCCCGGGAGGATGTTGACGAAGGCACCGAACTTGGTGACGTTCACCACCCGACCCGGGTAGACCTGTCCGACCTCGGCGGTCGGCGGATTGAGGATGAGGCGGATCTGCCGCTCGGCCTCGCGCACGGCACCACTGTCGGTCGAACCGATGCTGACCCGACCGACCGACCCGTCGTCGTCGACGCTGATGTCGGCGCCGGTCTCCTGCTGGATCGAGTTGATGACCTTGCCCTTCGGACCGATGACCTCGCCGATCTTGTCCATGGGGATCTCGAAGCTGATGATCTTCGGTGCCGTCTCGCCCACCTCGGCCCGGGGCTCGGCGATGGCGCCGGCCATGACCCGCAGGATCTCGAGACGGGCCTCCTTGGCCTGCTGCAACGCCTGGGCGAGGACATCGGCGGGGATGCCGTCGATCTTCGTGTCGAGCTGGAGCGCGGTGACGAACTCCGCCGAGCCGGCCACCTTGAAGTCCATGTCGCCGAAGGCGTCCTCGGCTCCGAGGATGTCGGTCAGGGTCGTGTACTTGCCGTCGGCGTAGACGAGACCCATGGCGATGCCAGCCACCGGCGCCCGCAGGGGCACACCGGCGTCCATCATCGACAGCGTGGAGCCGCACACCGAACCCATCGACGTGGAGCCGTTCGACGACAGCACGTCCGACACGGTGCGGATGGTGTAGGCGAACTCCTCGGGCGTGGGCAGCACGGGCACCAGCGCACGCTCGGCCAACATGCCGTGGCCGATCTCGCGACGCTTCGGTCCGCGCATGAAGCCCGTCTCGCCGGTGGAGTACGGAGGGAAGTTGTAGTGGTGCATGTAGCGCTTGCGCGTGACGTCACCCAGCGCGTCGATCATCTGCTCCATGCGGGGCATGCCGAGCGTGGTCACGTTGAGCACCTGCGTCTCACCGCGCTGGAACAGACCCGAACCGTGCACCGACGGCAGGATCCCCACCTCGGACGACAGCGGACGGATGTCCTTCGGGCCACGACCGTCGATGCGCATCCCCTCGTTCACGATGCGGGAGCGCACGACCGCCTTGGTGACGGAGCGGAAGGCGGCCTTCAACTGCTTGTCGGCGCCCTCCACATCGGCGAAGCGCGGCGCCAGTTCGGCCACGAGACGATCGCGCAACTCCGCCTCGGCAGCGAGGCGCTCGGACTTGTCGACGATGGTCTGGGTCTGGGCGATCTCCGACTTCTTCTCGCTCATGGCGGCGTAGATCTCGTCGGAGTAGTCGAGGCTCACCGAGTACGGCATGGTCTCGGGGCGACCGACACGGGCGATCAGATCGTTCTGCGCAGCGATCGACTGGAGGATGTACTGCTTGGCCGCCTCCAGACCGCGGGCCAGTTCGGCCTCGTCGACCTTGGGGGCGCCGTCCTGCATGGCGGGCCACTGGGCCTCAGTGCCACCGGCTTCCACCATGGAGATGGCGACAACGCCGCCGTCGAGCGCACGACCGGCGACGACGATCTCGAACTGCGATTCCGAACCCTCTTCGTAGGTGGGGTGCGGGATCCAGCGTCCGTCGGCGGTGAAGGCCAAGCGCACGGCGCCGATCGGTCCATCGAAGGGGATGCCCGAGAGGGAAAGAGCGGCGGACGCGCCATTGATGGCGGGAACGTCGTGCGGGTTGACGAGGTCAGCGGCCAGCACCGTGCCCACGACGTGCACCTCGTTGCGGAACCCGTCGGGGAAGCACGGGCGCAACGGGCGGTCCATCAGACGGCAGGTGAGGATCGCCTGGTCGGAGGCCTTGCCCTCACGACGGAAGAACGAGCCGGGGATGCGCCCGGCGGCGTACATGCGCTCCTCGATGTCCACGGTGAGCGGGAAGAAGTCGGCCCCCTCACGAGCGGACTTGGCCGCCGTGGCGGTCACGAGGACGACGGTGTCACCGATCTGCACGGTGACGGCCCCGTCGGCCTGACCGGCGAGCTTGCCGGTAGAGAAGATGATGGTCTTGTCGGGTTCGCCGGGAATGGCGGCATCGACGGAGATGGCTTCGGCCACGTGTGTCTCCTTGTTGGTGCGGAACGGTTCCGCTGGTGGAGGCGACGACGCAGGCAGGTCCCAGTGGTGAACCCCGGATCGATGGAGGATCCGATGCTCACCACCGGCAACTGACGACATCCGTCGCCAGTGAATGCAGAAGGGGCCGGCGCGGTGCCGACCCCTCGGGTCATCGGCGCAGGCCGAGTCTGGCGATGATCGAGCGATACCGCTCGACATCGTTCTTCTTGACGTAGTCGAGGAGTCGACGACGTCGACCGACGAGCATGAGGAGTCCCCGACGCGAGTGGTGATCCTTCTTGTGCGTCTTGAGATGCTCGGTCAGATGGTTGATCCGGTCGGTCAACAGGGCGATCTGGACCTCGGGCGACCCGGTGTCGGTGGGGTGCGTCCGGTGGGCAGCGATCGTGTCGGCCTTCGGAGGAAGGTTGGCGGGATCAGAGGACATGAGGTTCCTTGGGGTGGGTGTCGGACCCGGCTCCGTGATCCGCTGCCTCCGTCGGGACGACGGGACTGGCGCAATCGGGAGCGGACGTCGGTGCCGCAGGTCACGGACCGACGGTCAAAGGGTAGCGGGCACCGGGTCCGGACCCCAATCGGCCCCCCAATCGCCGGCGGGGGCCGGGATAGGGTCGGCCGGTCGGCGTCGGGGGACGCCGGGACCGGGGGACCATGAGCACCACGTCACAGCCGGCGCCCAAGCGCCTCGACGACCTCGCCGACCCCGAATTCTCGCCCGAGGCCCAGGCCATCATCGAGGGCGCGGCGCCGTTCGCCGCCGACGTGGAACTCAACCTCGATGCCCTCATGACCCAGGCCTCGGCCGCCTGTGGGCTGGACGACTTCGGCCCCATGGACTTCATCGAACGGGCCGAACTGCTGCTGTGGTGCCTCGACCACGAGGCCCCGCTGTCGCCGATGGGCCGCATCGGCGCCGCCTCGCTGGTCACCGGCCTGCTCACCAACCGGCTGCTGCTGGCCGACCTGCTGGCCCGCCACCCCGAGATCCGCGACATCCCCATCGCCCGGCCGATGATCATCGCCGGGTTGCCCCGCACCGGCACCACCCACCTGCACAACCTCATCTCCGCCGACCCGGCGCTGCGGTCACTCCCCTATTGGGAATCACTCCAACCGGTGCCGTTCCCCGCCGAGGCCGAGTTGGCCGGCACCGATGCTGACCCCCGACTGGCTCGCACCGAGGGGGGCCTGCAGGTGATGGGTCTACTCATGCCCGACTTCAACCGGATGCACGAGATGACCACATGGCACGTGCACGAGGAGATCCAGATCCTGGCCATGGACTTCTCCACCATGTTGTTCGAGACGATGGCGCCGATGCCGACCTGGCGCGACCACTACATGTCGCACGACCAGACACCTCACTACGAGTACATGCGCACCGTGCTGCAGGCGTGTCAGTTCCTGCGCGGTGGTGACCGGTGGATCCTCAAGTCGCCACAGCATCTCGAGCAGTTCGGTCCGCTGCACACCGTGTTCCCCGACGCCACCTTCCTGGTGACACATCGCGACCCGATCTCGGTGATGGTCTCGATGGGGACGATGATCGCCTACTCGGCGCGCACGTCGCTGGCACCGGTGGATCCGCCGGTGTTGGCCAACTACTGGGCCGACCGTCTCGACGACATGTTGAATGCCACGTTGCGCGATCGCGACCTGTTGGGCCCCAACTCGATGGACATCCGGTTCGACGAGTTCATGGCCGACGACATCGGCACCGTGCGCCGCATCTACGAGTTGGCCGGCCAACCGTTCGACGCCGCGGCCGAGTCGGCCACCAGCGCCTACCTGGCCGCCCATCAGCGCGACCGGTTCGGCAAGGTGATCTACGACGTGGACCAGCTCGGGATCGACGTGCCGACGCGCCGGGCAGCGATGCGGGCCTACAGCGAACGGTTCGGCATCCCCGACGAACCGTGGTGAGGATGGGACTCAGCGGCCGAGGATCCGCCGACACTGCTCGACGTCGGCTCCCATCTGGGCGATGAGGGCATCGACCGAGTCGAACTTCACCTCGGATCGCAACCACTCGATGAAGCGCACGCGAGCCTTCTGCCCGTAGAGGTCGGCCTCGAAGTCCAACAGGTGTGCTTCGAGGACCGAGGCATCGGCATTCTCGTAGAAGGTGGGGCGTCGCCCGAGCGAGATGGCACAGGGACGCTCGATGCCGTCGGGAGTGAGATAGGCCCCGGCGTAGATGCCGTCGGCGGGGAGGCAGATCTCGGGCGGTACGCCGACATTGGCGGTGCGGAAGCCGAGCTCGCGGGCCCGACCGTCGCCGCGGCCGACCACGCCGCGCACCTCGTGGGGGCGACCGAGCATGGCGGTGGCCGCCACCAGGTCACCGTCACGCAGAGCGGCTCGGATCCGGGTGGAGGAGACCGAGGTCGACGAGGCCCGGCCCTCGACATCGACGAGTTCATGACCCACGACCTCGAAGCCCAGCACGTCACCCATCCGCTGCAGCAGGGCGACGTTGCCGGCCCGTCCGGCGCCGAAGTGGAAATCGGCACCCACGGTGACGAGACGCACATCGAGTCGTTCGATGAGGTCCTCGATCACGAATTCCTCGGCACTCTGCGCTGCGCGCGCCGGATCGAACCGGACGACGTAGGTGTAGTCGACGCCGGTATCGGCCAGAAGTTCGAGCTTCTGGTCGAGATCGGTGAGCAGCAGGGGCGCCGATTCCGGGCGCACGACCGAGGCCGGATGGATGTCGAAGGTGACCACGGCCGATCGCACACCGATGGCGCTCGCCTGCTCGCGCAACGCAGCGATCAGGGCGCGATGCCCGAGGTGGACACCATCGAACGCACCGATGGTGACTGCCGTTCCGCCCGCGGTGACGGCGTCCCGGTCGGTGTCGAAGATGACCTCCATGGCGGTCGAACGCTACTTGCCGTCGACCGGCGCGATGACGACGTCGGGACGGACCCGGTCCTCGCTGTGACGTCGGTAGACGGCGAGCAACGCGCCGGTTGCGTCGAGCACCGCCCATGGACCCTCGCCGACGAAGCGTTCGTCGCTCGGCAGCGGTCGACCGTGACCCACCAGCACCCGCTCGGGCTCGTCGACCGTCACCGTCGTCATGTCCCGCAGCGCCGCCGCCGGCGGGAGCACGACCTCCGGACCGATCCGTTCGAGCGGCACGGCCTCGGCCACCGTGAACGAACCGATGGCGGTGCGTCGCAGTGTCCGCAGGTGCGCGCCGCCACCCAATGCCCGCCCCAGATCGGCGGCGAGGGTCCGCACGTAGGTACCCGAGGAGCAGTCGACCTCACAGGTGACGACGAGAGGATCGGCGGTGGGAGTGACGTCGAACCGGTACACGGTCACCGGTCGACCGGGCCGCTCCACCTCGACACCCGCCCGGGCCAGCACGTGCAGCCGGGTGCCGTCGACCTTCACGGCCGACACCATCGGCGGGATCTGCACGATGTCGCCGGTGAGGTCGGCCGCCGCCGCAGCGATCCGCTCGAACGACACATCGGCCATGTCGTGGGTGGCGACGACCGTGCCGGAGGCGTCGAGGGTGTCGGTCTCCGTGCCGAGCACGATCTCGGCGGTGTAGGTCTTGGGCAGTGCAGTGAGATGGCGCAGCAGTCGCGTCACCCGGCCGACGCCGAGCAGCAGCACGCCGGTGGCATCGGGATCGAGGGTGCCCGAGTGGCCGACCCGGCGGGTGCCGAGCAGCCCGCGCGACTTGGCCACCACATCGTGCGAGGTCCAACCGGCCGGCTTGTCGACGACCACGAGTCCATCGGGACCGTCGGCCCCGCGTCGGGGGCTCACGACGCCGGATCGTCCGCTTCGGTCGGCGGAGTGGATTCGGTGTCGACCGGTCGGTCACCGGCGGCCAGCAGCGACTCGATCCTGGCGCCCTCGCGCACCGCCGGATCGGGTCGGAACGACAGTTCCGGGGTGCGCTTCATCCGGGCCTGTCGACCGATCGCCCCCTGCAGACGCCACCGGACCTCGCCCAGGGCGTCGAGCACGGCCTCGTCGCCGTCCTCACCCTCCAGTGAGTCGAAGTACACGACCGCGTGACGCAGATCGCCCTCGATCTCGACCGCAGTGACGGTGACCAGATGCAGACGATCGTCGTCGGATCGTTCGAGTTCGTCGGCGAGGATCTCGCGCAACAACTCGTTGAGACGAGCGGTCCGTGGGTACTGCCGGGAGGTCCCGTGACTTCCTCGTCGTGCCATCGCCGGGCCTCAGACGCGAGGGATCTCGCGGTCCTCGTACGTCTCGATGATGTCGCCAGCCTTGAGATCCTGGAAGTCGGTGAGCCCGATGCCGCACTCGAATCCGGAGGCCACCTCGCGCACGTCGTCCTTGAACCGACGCAACGAGGCGATGGCGCCCTTCCAGATGACCGTGCCCTCGCGCAGGAAGCGCACCTTCGAGCCCCGGGTGATCTGACCGTTGGTGACGTAGCAGCCGGCGATGGCGCCCACCCGCGGCACCCGGAAGATCTCGCGGACCTCGGCCTCGCCGGTGACGACTTCCTCGAACTCGGGCTTGAGCAGGCCGAGCATGGCCTTCTCGATGTCCTCGAGCACCTGGTAGATGATCTCGTAGGTGCGGATCTCGACCCGTTCGGTCTCGGCCAGATCACGGGCCTGCCGGTCGGGACGCACGTTGAAACCGATGATGGTGGCGTTCGAGGTGGCGGCCAGCTGGACATCGTTCTGTGTGATGCCACCGACGGCGCGGTGCACGAACGACAACTTCACCTCGGCCCGCTCCAACTTGCGGAGGCTCTCGGTCAACGCCTCGAGCGAGCCGGTGACATCGGCCTTGAGGATGAGGTTGAGGGTGGCAGCCTCGCCGGCCTGGATCTGATCGAAGATGTCCTCGAGTCGGGCGCCGCCACTCATGGCGTGCGCCTCGCGACCGATGGAGGCCACCCGCTGCCAGTGCTCGCGGGTGGCGGCCACCTTGGAGGCCGTCTTCTCGTCGGGAGCGACCACGAACCGGTCGCCGGCGGTGGCCCCGTCGGACAGACCGAGCACCTGCACCGGGGCCGACGGACCGGCCTCTTTGATCATGTTGCCGTTGTCGTCGAGCAGAGCGCGCACGCGACCCCACGCCGCACCGGCCACCAGCGGTTCACCGACGCGCAGGGTGCCGTGTTGCACCAGCACCGTGGCCACCGGGCCGCGACCGATGTCGAGGTTGGACTCCAGCACGACACCCCGGGCCCGACCATCGGAGGTTGCCCGCAGGTCCTCGATCTCGGCCAGCAGCAGGACGTTCTCCAGCAGTTCGTCGATCCCGAGGTTCTGCAGCGCGGAGACCTGACACATGACGGTCTCGCCGCCCCAGGCCTCGGGCACGAGTCCGTGCTCGGACAACTGCTGCATCACGCGGTTGGGATCGGCGTTCTCCCTGTCGATCTTGTTGACGGCGACGATGATGGGGACATCGGCGGCCTTGGCGTGGTTCAACGCCTCGATCGTCTGGGGCATGACCCCGTCGTCGGCGGCCACCACGAGGATCACGATGTCGGTGGCCTCGGCGCCGCGGGCGCGCATGGCGGTGAACGCCTCGTGGCCCGGGGTGTCGAGGAAGGTGATCGTGCGACCGTCCTTGGTCACCTGGTAGGCGCCGATGTGCTGGGTGATGCCACCGGCCTCGCCGGCCACCACGTTGGCGTTGCGGATCTGGTCGAGCAACTTGGTCTTGCCGTGATCGACGTGACCCATGACGGTGATGACGGGCGGGCGGTGCGGCCACGACTCGTAGGTGTCGTCGTCGACGTCCTCCTCGATCATCAGGAGCTTCTGGAGTTCGACCTCCTGCTCCTCACCCGGATCGACCAGACGGATCTCGGCGCCGATCTCGGCGGCGAACAATTCGATCATGTCGTCGGACAACGACTGCGTGGCCGTGACCATCTCGCCCTGCTGCATGAGGAAGCGCACGACATCGGCAGCCGTGCGGTTCATCTTCGGACCGAGGTCCTGCGCGGTGGAGGCCCGCTCCACCACGACGATGCCCTGGGGCACCGGCGCCTCGCGGGGCGTGTAACTCGGCGCGTCGATCGGCTGGAGTTCGTCGCGGTTGCGACGACGACGACCCTTGCGCCGCTGCGGGCGGGGACCACCGGGACGGCCACCGGGACCGCCACCGGGACGACCACCGGGACCGGGACGACCACCCGGACCGGCGCCGGCACCGAAGCCACCGGGGCCTCCCGGACCGCTGCCGGGACGAGATCCACCGAAGCCACCACCGGGTCGACCACCGGGGCCACCACCCGGGCGCGGGCCACCGGGACCGCCGCCGGGACGGGGACCGGCCGGACGAGGACCGCCGGGCGCGCCACCGGGACCGCCGGGACGGGTGTCGCGGCGCATGCCGGGCGGCGGCGGGATGGGCTTGCCCGAGGAGGAGACCGGCGGGCGGGTGCCCGGGGGAGGAGGAATGGGTTTGCCCGAGGGCGAGGTCGGGGGCCGCGGCGGGGCGGTGCGCGCCGCAGGGGCCGACGTCTCGGGAGTCGGGCCGTCGGGAGTCGGGCCACCGGGAGCCGACGGCGGCTCGGCCACCGGACGGGGTGCCACCGGCGGTGCGGGCTCCCGGCGCACGGGACCGGCACTACCCGAGGACGAGATCACCCGACGGGGCGCCGCCGGGGGTGCCGCCGGCGGAGCAGCGGGCTCCACGGGGGCGGGCGCCGGTTCGACCACGGGAACCTCGGCGGCCGGCTCGACCGGTGCCGGTTCGACCTCGACGGGCTCGGTGGCCGCCGCCGGCTTGGCCGCGGCCTTCTTGGCGGGGGCCT
>JBJTGD010000247.1:0-7415 GCA_046093735.1 Acidimicrobiia bacterium
GGGCTGAGCGCCCCACCCCCCCACCGCGGAAGGACCTACGACAGCAACGCGCCCATGACGACGACCTCCGCCGGCGGCGTCGACCCCGGCGTCGAGTGCCGGGCGGGCCCGCCAGCGCGGGCGGGCCAGCAGCAGACACACGAGCATGAGGACGGACGTGGCGGTGAAGATCACCGTGCGGCCGTAGGCGTCGTACACCGCCGCGCCGATCAATGCGGCGAGCGCGGCGACGGCCAGACCGATGGCCCCCAACAGGCCCTGACCCACGGCGAGTTGCTCCGGTGGACTGGAGATGGCGACGGCCACCTGGTTGGCGGGCATGGTGAAGGCATCGGCCACGGCGTGGATGCCGGACACGAGGATGATCAACCACAGCGGTGACACGCCGTAGGCGAAGGTGGCGAGGGCGGCGACGGTGAGACTGATCGTCACCACCGAGATCGGACCGCGGCGTTGGGCCACCTTCCCGCCGCGAGGGGCGAACACGACCATCGGCAACGTGAACAGGCTCAACGTCACGCCGATCACCCAGGTGGGCGCGTCCTGATCGCGCAGGAGGATGGCCCACAGCGCCTCGAACATGCCGATGGTCAGGTAGAAGGAGATGGCCGACAGCAGCGCCGATTGCATGGCCGGGAGTCGCAGGAGGTCACGGGTGCGACCGCCGGCGACGGTGTCGGAGACCGCACTGTCGCGGATCCGTCCCACCGGGATGATGGCCAGTGCGTAGGCCACGGTGAGCACGATGAACGGCGCCCGGAGTCCGAACACCTGAGCCAATCCGGCGCCCACCACGGGGCCGAGGACGAAACCGGCCACATCGAAGGCGGTCTGGCGACCGAGGTTGGT
The DNA here is from genome assembly GCA_046093735.1 of Acidimicrobiia bacterium. Taxonomy (GTDB): domain Bacteria; phylum Actinomycetota; class Acidimicrobiia; order Acidimicrobiales; family Acidimicrobilacustridaceae; genus Acidimicrobilacustris. The sequence continues at coordinate 850 of JBJTGD010000247.1, forward strand.
GCCGACGTGCTGCGGCGCGCGGGTGATGATGATCCGCCGGATCGCCGGCCCGATCATCCCCGAGCCGAGACCGAGCAGGAGGCGAGCGGTGATCCACTGCCACAACTCGGTGGACACCACCATCCACGCCATCCCGAAGGTGGCGAAGGCGATCCCGATGCGCATCATCTTCACGGCGTGGCCGCGATCGGAGAAGCGGGCCAGGAACAACTGACTGAGCACGCCGGAGAACAGTCCGGCGAAGGCGATCACCCCGACGGCCCCGTCGGTGAACCCGAAACGGTCGCGGATGTCGGCCAGCAGCGTGAAGACACTTCCGTAACCCAGCGACATGAGCGCGGTGAGCAGGAAGAGCGACGCCATCGACCACGTCAGTCGGGGACTGTCCACCTCGGCCGGTCCCTCATCGACCGGGGACGCATCCGGCCCGGTTGCACCCTCGGTCATCTCGATCCCCCTCTCCACCGTAGTCGCCGGTGGGGATCACGGGATCGGTCCGGGCTCGGCCCGCAGCCTGCCAACATGGCCGGGTGGATGACGGGATCGGGCCGGCCGAACTGGGGACCGACCTCGTCGAGGGTCTCGATGTCGAACAGGCACGCGTCGCCCATGGCGAGGAGGTGGCGCCGCATTCGACCTTCGCCGCGCTGAAGGTCGCACCCTTCCGACGCATGTGGATCGCCGGGATGTTCGTGTTCCTGGCCGTCAACTCCCAGGCGGTGGCCCGGGCATGGTTGGCCCGGGAGATCACCGGCAGCAACGCCGGTCTCGGTGGCGTGATGCTGGCGTTCGGTGTCGCCATGCTGGTGGCCACCCCGTTCGGTGGGGTGGTGGCCGACCGCTTCCAGAAGCGCACGGTGCTCGTCCTCGCCCAGACGCTGCTGCTGGTGTCGTCGACGTGGATCGGCGTCGAACTGGTGCTCGATTCGGTCGAGTACTGGATGCTCTTGGTGTCCAGCGCGCTGCAGGCCGCAGCGTTCTCCTTGTTCGCTCCGGCCCGCATGGCCTACACCGCCGAACTCGTACCCGGACGCAACCTGTCGAACGCCATCGTGTTGAGCGGCATGAGTGCCGAGGGGATGCGCGTCATCGGTCCGACCATCGCCGGCATGGTGATCGGTGCCTTCATCTGGGGGATGGAGGTCATCTACCTCGTCAGTTCCTCGATCCTCGTGCTGGGGATCCTGATGACATTCACGCTCCCGCTGGCCCGCCGACGTGCCGCCGACATCGACACCACGCCACTGCAGGAGATCGCCGACGGTGTGCGCTACGTGCGCTCCCGGCCCGATCTGCGACTGCTGCTGCTCACATCGCTGGGCGTGATCATCTGCGTCTACCCGTTCATGACCTTCCTGCCCTCGGTGGCGGCGGGCATGTTCGACCGCGGGGCCGCCGGGTACGGACTGCTCTCCGCGGTGTCGGCCGCCGGTGCATTGGTGGCCGGTCTGTTCGTGGCCCGACGCAGCGGCCATCACGATCCATGGCGGGCGGTGGTGCTGTTCGGTTTCGGCTTCGCCGCCTCGGTGGTGGCGATCGCGCTGTCACCGACGTTCGGCGTGGCCATCGTGATGGTCACCATCGCCGGCGGGATGTCGCTGTCGTTCCAGTCGATCTCCAACTCGTTGCTGCTGAACCTCAGTGCGTTCGAGTACCACGGGCGCGTGCAGTCGATCGTCATGCTGGCGTTCAGCGGGAACGGCATCGTCTCCTACCCGCTCGGCGCGTTGGCCGACACCATCGGGCTGCGCTCGACCCTTGCGCTCATGGGACTGGCCGCCGCGCTCATCATGGCCGTGTTCGCCGTACGTCGGCGGCACCTGCGACCGATCGAACTGGCCCTCGACTTCGGTTGAGGGCGTTCAGTTCCCCCACTCGACGCCGGGGAGGTTCGACACCCACACCTCGGCGATGCGATCACCTTCGATGCGGTGGATGGTGATCCACGTCATCACCGACTTGTCGATGGCGGTGAAGTCGACGCCGCGACTGGTGGCACGTGTCCACACGGTGTCACCGTCCACCACCTGCGCATCGATGGTGGTGGTGGCATTGCGCAGGACCTGACGTTGCTGACGCACGCGACGTTCGTACTCGGCCAGCGACAACGTCTCCGTACCGAGACCCGTATGGCGGGTGTAGGGATCGGTGCAGATCTCGGCGAGGACGGACAGGTCGTCGCCGCCCCACAACTCGTCCCACCAGCGCTGCACCAACCGGACCTTGGCCTCGGCATCCATGGCGACAGACCCTAGGAGACCGCTCGGTGCGGCGCGGACCGACGCCGGTAACGTGCGCCCCATGACCACGATCCCCGACGTCGATGCCCTCGCTCCCGAACCGTTGCGGGTCGACGTGTGGTCCGATGTGGTGTGCCCATGGTGCGCCATCGGGAAGGCCAATCTCGAGCAGGCCGTCGTCGCCTTCGACCGGCCGGTCGAGGTGGTGTGGCACAGCTACGAGCTCGATCCCACCGCGCCGGCGGCCCGGGCCGGCGACTACGTGGGCATGATCGCCAAGAAGTACGGCACCACGCCCGAGCAGGCGCAGGTCATGGTCGACCGGGTGGTGCAGGCCGGGGCCGAGGCGGGCGTGGAGTTCCGGTTCGATCGGGTACAGCCCGGCAACACGTTCGACGCCCACCGGATGATCCAGTTGGGCAACGCCCGCGGCATCGGTCCGCAGGTCAAGGCCCGGTTCCTGCGCGGCTACTTCGTCGACGGCGAGGCCATCGGTCTGCCCGAGGTCGTCACCCGACTGGCCGTCGATGCCGGTCTCGACCCCGACGAGGTGGAGGCGGTGCTGACCACCGACACCTTCGCCGAGGAGGTCCGCACCGATGAGGCCATGGCGGCGTCGCTGCAGGTGACCGGCGTGCCCTTCTTCGTCGTCGACCGGCGCTACGCGGTGGCCGGGGCCCAGTCAGCCGACACGATGCTGCAGGTGCTGGAGCGGGCGGCGGCCGAACGCGACGCCGATGCGATCGAGGATGACGCACGCGACACCGCCCCCGATCCCGGGGGCGGTGCGTGCGACATCGACGGCTGTTGACTCAGGCCGGGCGGGTCTCGGGCAGTCGCACCAGCGGGATCGTGCGGTTGCAGCGCGTCTGGTAGTCGCGGTACCAGGCACGGTCCTCGCACAGCAGTTCCCAGATGCGGTCGTGCTCGGGTCCCTCGTCGAGGATGTCGGGCACCGACCAGAAGGCGCCGTTCTGGACCTTCACGAAGATCTCCGGATTGACGTCGCGGTCGCGCAGGTTGAGGAACCACGCCGGGTGCTTCTCGTGGCCCGCGTACGAGGCCACCACGACGCGCACGCCGTCCGGATCGCGCCAGAAGGGCAGAGCGATCTTGTGCTCGTTGCCGGACTTGCGGCCGATGGTGCGGAGCATGACGTGGTGCATGCCCGCCTGCACCCACACCTCGTCGATGTCGAGCGCCTCCATGGCCTCGACGTGACTCTTGGTGAGGCCGACGATCTCCTCGTGGGTGGGTGTCTCCCACGCCTGTTCGACGTACTGATCGGTGGGCATGGCTCCTCCTGGTGTGGACGGTCCGACGACGGCGAATCATGGCAGATCACGGCGGGCGGGGCGGCGTCGGAGGTCGCTGGCTAGGGTCGGACCATGACTCTCGGAGTGGTGGTGTGGGGCACTGGCAACGTCGGACGACCGGCGATCAGGGCGGTGGCGGCGCACCGCGACCTCGAACTGCTCGGGGTGGTGGTGGCCAATCCGGACAAGGTCGGTCGTGACGCGGGCGAACTGGCGGGCATCGCCCCGCTGGGGGTGGCCGCCACCGACGACACGTCGATCGCTTTCGCCGACGGGGTGGACTGCGTCGTGTACGCCGCCACCGCCGACACCCGTCCGATGGAGGCCTACCTCGATCTCGAACGACTGCTGCGGGCCGGGCGCAACGTGGTGTCGACGTCGTTCTACCCATTGCTCCATCCGCCCAGCGCGCCGGCCGAACTGCTCGGCCTGTTGCAGCCGGCGTGGGAGGCGGGCGGTGCCTCGGTGTTCGTGTCGGGTATCGATCCGGGCTGGGCCCTCGACATTCTCCCGGCTCTGGTCAGCGGCGTCGGTGCGGGGATCACCGAGATCCGCGTGCAGGAGGTCTTCAACTACGCGCTCTACGACGCGCCCGACGTGGTGCGCAACGTGATCGGACTCGGCGGACCGATGGACGTGCTACCCCAGATGCTGCAGGAGCAGTCGCTGCACATGGTGTGGGCGCCGATGGTGCGGGTGCTGGCCGATCTGCTCGGTGTGGAGGTCGAGCGGATCGAGACCGAGGTGGAGCGCCGTCCGTTGACGCGCACCATCGACGTGCCCGGGATGGGCGAGTTCGAGGAGGGCACGCTGGGCGCATTCCGCTTCCAGGTGACCGGGATCGTCGACGGGCACCCGCTGCTGGTGATGGAGCACATCACCCGCATCGACGACGAGTGCGCGCCGGACTGGCAGAGGCCCGTGATGCCCGGCGGTGAGCACCGGGTGGAGCTCAAGGGTCACCCGCACCTGGAGATCGTGGTGCACGGCACCGAACCGGGTGAACCGGGCGCGGCAGGAGGTGGCAACGCCACTGCGGCCAACCGGTGCGTGAACGCCATCCCGGCGGTCGTGGCGGCGGCCCCGGGCCCCGTCCATCCGCGTGATCTGCCCGTCATCACCGGTGCCGCGCAGCTGGCGACCGGACGCTGAGGGGCAGCCCGTCATGATGCGCTTCAACCACATGGAGCTGACCTTCGAGCCCGGCACCCTCACCGAGGACTTCCGCGACCGGGTGCGGTCGTTCTACGGCGAGGTGTTCGGCTGGGTGTGTCACGACACCGAGATCCTCGGACAGAACGCGCTGTTGCTGCTGCTCGACGAGCGCGCCACCCAGTTCATCCTGCTGGCCGAGAGCCCCAAGCCGATGTCGTCGCCCGGGTACGACCACCTCGGGCTGCTGCAGCCGTCTCGGGCCGCGGTCGATGAACTGTGTGAGCGCATTCGCACTCGTCAGGAGACCGAGCCCGAGATCCGGCTGAAGGTGTACGAGGACCTCGTCAATCCGTCGAGCACGGTCCATGCCTTCTACGTCAAGCACCTGCTGCCGATCTGGTTCGACGTGCAGAGCATCGAGTACACCGAGCCGCCGGTGCGCGACTGGCACTACGGCTGAGCCCGGGCCACCCGCTCGAGGGTGGATCGGTACGCCAACAGCGGCGGTACTTCGAGTCCGTCGACCTTGCCGTCGTCGTCCCATCGACGCAGCGCGCAGGCCTCGGCGAACCATCGCTGCGCGCGGAATCGCGTCGACTCGTCGTCATCCATAGGTCCGCCCTGCCGCACGAGACTGGCCCGCGATCCGCTCGACAACCGATCCACCAGTTCGGGTTCGACGGCGATGAGATAGCGCTTGGCCTCGACGTGCAGCTCGATCGGTGCCGTCACGGAGTCGTCGAACAGCGCCGAGAGCGCGGTGGCCCCGACCTGTTCGTGGCGGGCCAGACGGGGCGCGTCGGCGGTACCTCCCGCGGCGAGGTCGAGCAGATGGCCGATGTCGTGGAGCAGGGCCGCCACCACCAGCGCGTCATCGGCGCCGGCGGCACGGGCCAGCGCAGCGGTCTGCACGGCGTGGTCGCGCTGGGACAGTTCCTCGTCGTAGCGATCGTCGCCGTGGGCGTCGAACAGCGCCAGCACCTCGTCGATCGAGGCCAGCGGCGTCACACGACCTCGCCCTCGAAGTCGTCGATCAACGAGATGCGGGCGCCAACCGAGGCGGCGAACTCGGCGCGCTTTCGCTCGTAGTAGGCGGCGCGCAGGTCGCCGGCCCGGGCTGCGTTGTAGGTGGGATAGAGGGCCCGACGAGCCCGGGACGAGCGATTGGGCCCGCTGCGGTGCGGTGTGCGGGAGTCGAACCACAGGACCTGACCGGCCCGCAGGGGAACGGGCTGCCAGTCGAAGGCGTCTGCGACATCGGCGCGGATGCAGCCGCGTTCGTCCATCGGATGGATGCGGTCGTGGACGCCGGAGACCACTTCGAGACAGCCGTTGTCGAGATCGGTGTCGTCGACGGCCACCAGACACGACACGTGCACGTCGACGAACCGGTAGGCGGGTGCGTCCTGATGGGCCGAGAAACCGGCGCCGCCGGCCAACTTGTAGTTGATCTTCTCCTTGTAGAGCACCGCCGGTTCGCCCAGCAGGATCGAGGCGATGGCCGGGAGTCGACCGTCGGTGAGCAGACGGGCCAACGATTCGTGGTGGGGGACGAAGTCCTCGGTGCGGCACAACTGCACGCCCTCGGCCGTCCGCTCCCGGTGGTGGAGCACCCGGTCGTCCATGGCCGCCACCTCGGCGACCCAGTCGGTCAGCGCGGCGACGGTGTCGGGGGCGAACGGTTCGGTGAGCACCCAACCTTGGGCCCCGAACGCGTCGGCCAGTTCCCGATCGGCCTCGGTCGACTGGATGGCACTCATCGCCGTGACGCTATCGCTCCGCCGTCGGCGCACCGGGGGCCTACGCTCCGCCCGTGGCGAGCGACGACCCGGCGATGAACGTCCTGTTGATCACC
>JBJTGD010000248.1:0-5771 GCA_046093735.1 Acidimicrobiia bacterium
CCGGACACCAACGCCACTCGATCCTGCAGTCGATTCATCCCTGTTCCCCCATCCTGACCACGACCTTGCCGATCATCCGACCGTCGGCCACATGTTGGACGACGCTCGGCACCTCGGACGCACCGACCACGGTGCACGAGGGTCGGAGTCGACCCTCCCCCACGAGATCGAGCAACCGGGCCTGATCGATCTCGTTGTCGACCCGACCGATGGCACCGGCGTACACGCCGATGAACGACCAGTTGGCCCGCACCATCTCCGCCGTCTCGGGTCGGGCCCACGTGCCGCTGGCGAAGCCCACGGCCAGGAAGCGACCACCGGAGACGAGGGTGCGCATGGCGTCGGAGGCGAGAGTGCCGCCGACCGGATCGAACACGACATCGACGCCGCGCCCGTCGGTGGCGGCGCGCACGGCCTCGACCACTGGCCCGGCGGTGCGGTCGACCACGTGCTCGGCGCCGAGTCGGGCCACGAACTCGGCCTTGGTCGCGTCGGAGACGACGGCGATGACCCGCGCGCCCAGCGCCCGAGCCACCTCGATGGCCGCAGCGCCCGACCCGCCGGCCGCACCCAGCACCAGCACCGTCTCCCCCGCCTGCACCGCGCCGCGGCGCACCAGCCCGATCCACGCCGTCGAGTACCCGATGCGGAAACACGCTGCCCGGTCGTCGTCGAGGTCGTCGGGCACCACGAACGACGAGACCTCACCCATGAGGCAGTGCTCGGCCAGACCGCCATGACCATCGAAGAAGTCGGTCACGCCCATGACGCGGGTGCCCACCGGAACGGTCGTACCCTCACCGACCGCCTCGACGATGCCACACACCTCCTGTCCGGGAGCGAAGGGCAACGGCGGCGAGAACGCATAGGTGCCGGCGCACATGAGCGCATCGGGAAGACCGATGCCCGCCGAGCGCACCCGGACCCGCAGTCGACCGGGACCGGGCGAGGGCACGTCGCGTTCGGACCACTCCAGCACCTCATCCGGCCGACCATGTCGTCGCACCTGCCAGGCGCGCATCGTCAACTGGTCATGCCCCCGAGTCCGACGAGCCCGCGGGCCAGCTCGATCTCACCCATGTGTCGCAATCCGTGTTGGTAGATCCAGCACTCGAAGCCCTCCAGCACGGTGATGCCCTGCGGACCGGCCACCCGGGCGCTGTAGGTCGACGCCACCAGCGGCGGGAACGGACGCTCGATGAGGACCCGTTCGAAGTCGGCCGGGTCCATCGTGGCCAGATACGCCTCGGTACGGTCGAACACGGCGCGCTGGTACTCCTTGAACGCCTCGAAGTCGCCGATGCGTTGGTGGATCATCTCGTCGACGGTGCGGTGCTTGCCGTGATCATCGATGGCCATCCTCACCCGTTCCTGCCACTCGGCGTTCCAGATCGGATGGATGCCCGTCGTGAGGAAGAACGACGCGTCCTCCATGTTGGTGAAGTGGAACAACGAGAAGGCGATGGGCAGCACGCCCTCGCGCTCGAAGTGGTTGACGTGCTCCAGGTCCATGGTGGAGACGGCCTGGTAGTAGAGCGAATGCATGGCCGCCATCCGACGCTGCAGGGAGTCGAGCATCGGATCGGCGGTCACGGCCGCCCCCCGCCCCGGCGGATGGTCTCGACCATCAGTAGACGAACCCGACGGCCGCCACCCATGAGGCGTCGACGTGCAACATGCCCGCGTTGTCGGCCACGTTGACCGTCACTGGCGCCGGCACGCGGTTGCCCGAAGGACTGGCGAAACTCACGGTGCCCGTCCAGCCCGACCAACCCTTGGTGGCGGCGAGGGCCGCGCTCACGTCGGCAGCCGCAGTGGAACCGGCGCGTCCGATGGCATCGGCCAGCACCAGTACCGAGTCATAGGCGTAGGGCGACCACACACCCGGGCCGGTGCCGAACTTCTTGTTGAACGCCGTCACCCGTTCCGCCGCGCCCGGGAAGTCATCGGGTGCCGGCACGCCCACGAGCGGGCAGGTCGTGGCCGCCGCCGTACCCGCCGCGGTCACGAACCCGTTGTCGTAGGCGCCGAAGTCGGCGAGGCACTTCGCCGCCGTGCCGGCATCGGCCATGGCCTTGGCCACCAGGCCGGCCTCGGGGTAGTAGGCCACGACATAGACCAACTGCGGATTGGTGGCCAGCGCCTTCGCCACCGCGTCGGCATAGCTGGTGCCACCCGGGGTGATCTCCACGGTGGTGGTGATGCGCGCCCCGGCCGCGGGCAGGGTCTTGGCCATGGCCGCCGCTGCGTCCTTGTTGTAGGTCTGGGTCGAGTCGACGATGAGGGCCACGCTCGTGGCCTTGGCCCACTTCACGATGGCGTCGGTGGCCACCGGCGCGATCTGCGAGGTCATCGGCTGCAACGTGAACCCGAGCCCGGCGGTGGTATCGGCCGAGGTGAACCGGAGCGGCACCAACCCGGCGGCGGTGTAGATGGGCAGAGTGCGGAGACCGACACCGGAGTTGTAGGGGCCGACAACGCCTTCGAGGCCCTTGGCCACGGCGGCGGTGGCGGCCGCCGTGCCCGCTTCCGGATCGGCCTTGTCGTCGATGGGCACGATCTCCACCTTGCGGCCACCGATGCCGCCCTTGGCGTTGAGCTCCTCGGCGGCCATCTGGGCGCCGCGCAACATGGCGGTGCCGGTGTCGGACTGCGATCCCGACAGCGGGCCCTCCAGTCCGATGCGGATCGTCGACGACGACTTCGACGATCCTCCGGACGAACATCCGGCGGAGATCGCCGCCATCACGGCCACGACACCGATGGCCGTCAGGACGAGACGCCGCCTCCGACCCGTCCGGGCCTTCGGGATCTCCACCATCGGCGTGGCCTGTGACGTGCGCATCGGTTCCTCCGCATTCCCTCGATCGGTGCATCGGACCGTAGTGCAGAGTCGCACCACCGGAGCGGTCCGTGGCGAGCGATACCGTGCGGGAATGGAGGCGGAGGAGCCCGCGACGACACCCATAACCGACTTCGTCGAGCGACCCTTCACCTCGATCGACGATCTCATCTGGCGAGTGAGTTGGGAGGCCCGTCCGACCGAGCGGGGTCGGCTGCATGCACTCTCGGCCTTCCTCGCGCCACCCGCCGCGGTCGCCGTCGTGCTCAATGCGCGACCGGGTCGCGTCCGGGCCGCCACCGCCGTCTACGGCCTGGGCCTGTGCGCGATGTTCGCCGCTTCCGGGGCCTATCACCGGCTGTCGCGCAGTCGACGCGTGGCCTCGATCCTGCGCCGGGTGGACCACTCGATGATCTACGTGATGATCGCCGGCACATGGACGCCGGTGGCGGTCGCCGTCCTGCCGCCCCGTCAGGCCCGGGTGGCACTGGGCGTCGTGTGGGGCACGGCCTTGGCCGCCATCGGAGCGAAGGTCGCCCTGCTCGACGGCGAGCACCGCGCCGGTTCGTGGTTCTACCCGGTCCTTGGCGTGGCGGGCGTTGCCCTCGCTCCCGCCGTCGTGCGCGAAGGCGGACCGGCGCCGCTCGCCGGGCTCACCGTTGGCGGCGCCGCGCTGCTCGGGGGCGCAGCGGTGTTCGCCGTGCAACGCCCCGACCCGTGGCCGACCCGGTTCGGCTTCCACGAGATCTTCCATGCTGCGGTCGTGGTCGGAGTGGCCTCGCACTTCGCCGCCATCTGGCGACTCACCCGTCGCCGGCGCTGAGGACGGCGTTCGCGTCGGCCCCTACACTCTGCGACCTACGAGCGGAGGGGGCACCCATGGCAGCAGCAGGTGGTTGGGACAAGGTCGTCGACGTGATCGTCGTCGGTTCGGGCGGCGCCGCACTGGTGGCCGCCACCATGGCGTCGGACGAGGGCGCCGAGGTGTTGGTCACCGAGAAGGACTCCATGCTCGGCGGCACCACTGCGGTGTCGGGCGGTGGCATCTGGTTGCCCAACAACCACGTGATGGCCGAGGCCGGCATCCCCGACTCCAAGGAGGCTGCGCTCACCTACATCGAACGTTGCGTGGCCGGTCGGGCCCCTGATCCCTCGTTGCTCGAGGTGTTCGTCGACACTGCGCCCGAGGTGGCCAAGTACCTGACCGAGAACACACCGTGCTCGTTCCACATCCAGCCGCTCCCCGACTACTACACGCCGTGGGGATGGGAGGGGCATGTACCGCGTCCCGGCCGGACACTGGAGGCCGATCCGTATCCGGTGGGCGAACGTCTGCCCGAGTGGGCGGATCGCATCGTCAAGCGCGGCACGCTCATGTCACTCGGCGCAGCCACCACGCTGACCGAGGACTTCATGCCCCGTACCCCCGAGCTCGAGGCCGAACTGGCCCGACGCGAAGCCGCCGATGTGCGGCCGAAGGGCGCTGCCCTCATCGCTGCGCTCCTCGAAGGGTTGCTGGATCGCAACGTCGACATCTGGCTGTCGTCGCCGGCCCGTGAACTGGTGATGGACGACGCGGGAACCGGCGTGATCGGTGTGGTCGTCGACCACGACGGCACCACCGAACGCATCGGGGCCCGCAAGGGTGTGATCCTCGCCTGCGGTGGGTTCGAGTGGAACCGCGAGATGGTCATGACCCACATCGGCTACGACGTGAAGCCCCTCAGTCCGGGCGGCAACACCGGCGACGGTCTGCGCATGGCGGCACGTGTCGGTGCGCAGTTGGGCAACACCACGTCGTACTGGGGCACGCCGGTGATGTTCGATCCCGAGATCACGCGCGACGGCGAGATGGTGCCGCAGTTCGAATGGGGACGGGGCGAGCCCTCGTCGTTCATCGTCAACCAGGACGGTCGACGCTTCGCCAACGAGGCGCTGCCCTACAACGACTTTCCGAAGGCATTCGGCGTGTTCGACGTCGATCAGCAACGCTTCCCCAACGCCGGACCGTGCTGGCAGATCTTCGACAGCAAGGTTCGTCAGGGCACCCGTGTGCTCTCCATGTTCCCCGGCCAGCCCGATCCGGAATGGGCCATCAAGGCCAACACGATCGAGGAACTCGCTGCGCTGATCGAGGTCGATCCCGCCGCACTGCGCGCCACGTTCGACGAGTACAACGCCAACGCCGCCGACGGCAACGATCCCCTCTTCGAGCGGCACCGCCTCGGTCTCATGGGACCGGGTTCGGTCACGCCCCTGGACGAGGCTCCGTACTACGCCGTGCGGATCTGGCCCGGCATGCTCGGCACCAACGGTGGCCCGGCCATCACCGCCGACGCCCAGGTGAAGCGTCAGGGCGGTGGGGTCGTCGACGGCCTCTACGCCGCCGGCAACACGGCGGCCAACGTGTTCGGCTGGGCCTACCCCAGCGGGGGCGGCACCATCGGCAACGGCACCGTGTTCGGGTACCGAGCCGGCATCCACGCCGGCTCACGACCGGCCCGCGACATCTGACGGTCAGGTGACGGCATCGGCGGCGCCGCCGTCGATGCGCAGGTGGGCACCGTCGAGGTGCCACGCCGGCTCGCTGCACACGAAGGTGACGAACCGGCCGATGTCGTCGGGGAACGCCACCCGTCCCGACGGGTTGGGCATCGCCGTGTCCAGGATCATCCGTTCCACTGTCGGCCAGTCGGTGGCGAGTCCACGACGACGGGCCTGATCGGTGAAGCGCTCGACCATCTCATCGGTGGCGATGAGACCGGGACTGACACAGTTGACGGTGATGCCGGTGCCGGCGAGATGCTTGGCCAGACTGACGGTGACCGAAGGCAGCGCGCCCTTCGCCGCGTAGTACTCGGGCAATCGGTCACCGGGTCGGGTGGCGCCCACCGTCGAAATGAACACGATGCGACCCCAACCACCTCGT
>JBJTGD010000249.1:0-8133 GCA_046093735.1 Acidimicrobiia bacterium
CCAATACCGACACCGACACCGTGATCGGCATCGCCACCCATTCCATCGCCCGGGCCGGGTGGACGGGACCGCTCGTCGTCGAGGCCGACCACCGACGGCGCGGAGTGGGTCGGGCCCTGCTCGGTCAGGTCTGTCGCGACCTCATGATCGCCGAGTTCGACCATGTGATCGTGGGCGAGGTGCCCGACGACGCGGTGGTGGGGTTCCTCTCGTCGGCGGGCGCAACACCGGGTGCGCCCTTCGTCGCGCTGGAGCGGCGGCTCTGATCCTCAGAGTCCGGCGCGCTGCAGGTCCCGCAGTTCGCGATAGCCGATCAGCACCGCCCCGGCCCGCTCCACCATGCTGCGCAGTCGCGAGTCGTGACACACCAGATGGAGGTCATCGACACGAGCGGCCCAGTCGGTGCCGATGGCGCGCACTTCGGGTGTGTCGGTGGCGGGGTGCACGTACATCTCGGTGACACCCGGTCGCAGGTCGAACAGCGCCGCTTCGATGACGCGTCGACTGCCGACGCCACCGACGTAGACGAAGTTGTCGGGGGCCACCACACCTTCGTCGGCGGCCAGTCGACGGAACGGGAAGCCGATGACCCGTTCGGTCGACGCGCCGGACAGCCGCAACGGGAGCGCGAACTCCACGGCCAGGTCGAGGTACACGTCGAAGAACTCGGGTCGCAGTTGCATGGCGCCCATGTGCGAGTCGAGATGACTCACGTCGAAGCCCCACAGGATCGCCCGTTCGATCTGGGCTCGGCATTCGCGCCGGACCTCGTCGAGATCGGCGTGGTCCCACAGGTCGGTGACGGTGCGCGGGAACCCGCCGTCGCCGTCGAGCAACGAGGGGGCGTGGGTGAGCGGGCCCCACCGGTAGAGATCGAACTCCGAATTGAGTGTCAGGTGCACCCCGACGTCCTCGCCCCGGTAGTCCGCAGCGGCCTCGCGCGCCCACGGACAGGGGACCATCAGCGTGGCGCTGGTGCACAGGCCCTGACGCAACGCGTCGTAGGTGCCGGTGTTGGCGGCATGACACAGCCCGAGGTCGTCGGCATTGAGGATCACCAGACGGGTGTCGGCCGGGTGGCCGAGGCGTTCGGCGAGCGTCGTCACGGGCCCAAGGTACCGCTCCTGTCCCCTCCGCCCCTCATGACACCGCCCGACCCGGACCTCCACACACCTGCCACAGCCCGCGCGGTGCGGCCCGGGCGTCGTCCCGGGCCAGACGGAACTGCTCGGCGTGGAGCGTGTTCGGCGTGATCGACAGCACATCGGCCCATCCGCCACTCACGAGGTCGAGGTTGACGAACAGTCCGTCCGAGGCCCGCCACACATAGGCCAGCAGTCGTCCGTAGGCATCGTGCGTCTCGAGATCGTGCTCGAGGCGCAGCACCGTGCCCGGAGGCAGCAACGACGCGGTGTGGTCGGCGGCCTCCCGACCGAAGCACTGCACCGGTCGACGCGGATCCTTCGTCTCGGGGGTGTCGATGCCGAGCAGACGAACCGGCACCCGCTCGTGCCCCAGACGCACCACCACGGTGTCGCCGTCGACCACGGCGATGACCGTCGGTTCGGCGGCCCAGGGCGCAGTCGCCGCCGGGTCGATCCACGCCCGCAGCACCCAGGCGAAGAACGCGACGGCGGCCACCAGCAGGGCCAGCGACAGCGTCGAGACCAGCGCCAGGCCGATGGCCCAGCGCCGGCGGCGTCGGTCGTGGGCGTGCGGTGGGGGTGGGAGCGCGGACGTCATGGCGCAGCCTCCGGGTCGAGGACCGGTGGCCGCGGACGCAGCGAGGCGACGAACCTACGGCGCCGGCGAGGGGCGCAACAGGGTCGGAGGGCTCAGTGTCGGAGGACTCAGAGTCGCTCGAGCAGGGTGCCGGTGCCCAGACCGCCACCGCAGCACATCGACACCAGTGCCCGATGGGCGCCCGTGCGCTGCAGTTCGTGCACGGCCTTGGTCACGAGGATCGAACCGGTGCCACCGAGCGGATGACCGAGCGCAATGGCGCCGCCGTTCGGGTTGACGCGTTCGGGATCGACCGACAACTCGGTCTGCCACGCCAGCACCACCGAGGCGAACGCCTCGTTGATCTCGAACAGGTCGATGTCGTCGATCGTCAGCCCGTTGCGGGCCAGAAGGGTGCGGGTGGCATCCATCGGCCCGGTCAACATGAGCACCGGATCGGTGCCGACGAGACAGGTGTCGACGATGCGGGCCAGCGGACGGAGTCCGAGGGCGGCGGCCTTCTCGGCCGTCATGAGCAGCACGGCGCCGGCGCCGTCGGAGATCTGCGAGGAGGAACCGGCCGTGTGCACTCCACCGTCACCCATCACGGGCTTGAGCGAGGCGAGGGCCTCGGCGGTGGTGTCGCGCAAACCTTCGTCACGGGCCACATGGTGCGTGGTGCCCACGGGCTTACCGTCCTCGCCGAGGTCGGGGGCGTCGATCTCCACGATCTGCGTGCCGAAGCGGTCCTCGGCCCACGCCTGTGCGCCCAGTTGCTGCGACCGCAGACCGAAGGCGTCGGCGTCGGCCCGGGTGACGTTCCACTGCGCGGCGATGCGTTCGGCGCCCTCGAACTGGCTCGTGTACTCGTACTGGGCGAAGTACGACTTGGGGATCGGCGAGCCGACACCCAGTCCCTTGGCCACGTTCGAACCGATCGGCACCTTCGACATCACCTCGACGCCACCGGCCACGGCCGAGTCGATGACCCCGGCGGCCACCAGCGCGTAGGCCACGTCGACGGCCTGCTGGCTGGAGCCGCACTGGGCATCGACGGTGGTGGCGGCCACTTCGAGCGGGAGCCCGGCAGTGAGCCATGCCGTGCGACCGACGTTGAACGCCTGCTGTCCGATCTGGTCCACGCAGCCGGTCACCACCTGGCCGACCTCGCCGGGATCCATCCCAGTGCGGTCGAACAGCGCCCGGAACGGCGCGGCCAACAGGTCGGCCGAATGCATGGTGGACAGGCCACCATTGCGGCGGCCCACGGGGGTACGGACGGCATCGACGATCACGACTTCACGCATGGGGCGATCGTAGGCCCTGCGCGCCCGTTCGGCACGAGGAGCAGCTCGGAAGGGGCCGGTCCGGATCACCGGCCCGTCGGGGCCCCTACCATCGACGTGTGGACGCACAGGAATGGCTGGGACTCCGGCCCACTCACAACCCCATGCGCTGGTACCTGCCGGTGACCGAGGGGATCTGCAGCGGGCTCGGTTCGCTGTTCGGTGGGTGTGGTCTGGGGGCGGCCATCGAGGTGATGGAACGTGTCACCGGTCGACCGGTGGTGTGGGCCACCGCGCAGTACCTCAATTACACGACGCCGCCGTCGGTGCTCGATCTGGATCTCCACATCGGCGCCTCGGGTCGCACCACCACCCAGGCCACCGTGACCGGCCGTGTTGGCGACACCGGCATCCTGGTGGTCAACGGCGCACTGGGTCGGCGTGACATGCCGGAGGAAGGTCAATGGGTCACCGCTCCCGTGGTGCCCGCGCCCGACGAGTGCCCACCCCGGCAGTTGCGGTTCGATCCGGGGAACTCGATCTCCACCCGCCTCGAGCAGCGGATGGTGGCCGAGGAGAGCGGAACCGGTCGCACGGCGTTCTGGACGCGCATGCCGGAACTCCTCGAGGTGTCGGCGGCGTCACTGGCCGTGCTCGGTGACTTCGTGCCCATGGGTCTCGGTCACGCCGTCACCTCGGAGATCAACTCGAACAGTCTCGACAACACGCTGCGTGTCGTGCGACTGGTGCAGACCGAATGGGTGCTCGTCGACATCCGCATCGAGGCGGTGGCCAGCGGATTCGGGCACGGACACATCTACCTGTGGTCCGATGACGGCGTGCTCATGGGGACGGCCAGTCAGTCGGCGATGATCCGCCCGTGGAAGGGCGCCTGATGGCGCCCCGTTGCGGCTACGGCGTGACCATCCCGTTCGCTCCGGGACCGTTGCCGGCCCAACAGGAATGGATCGGCGAACTGGCCTCGCTCGGCTACACCGACGCGTGGTCGGCCGAGGCCGACGGGTACGACGGGTTCACGCCGTTGGCCCTCGCCTCGGTGTGGGCTCCGACATTGCGGCTGGCCCCCGCCATCATCCCCGCCTACACCCGCGGTCCGGCGCTGCTGGCCCAGAGTGTGGCCTCGATGTCGCAGGCCGCGCCCGGACGGTTCGCCCTCGGTCTCGGGTCGAGTTCCAACGTGATCGTCGAGCGATGGAACGGTCTGTCGTTCGATGAGCCCTACCTGCGCACGCGCGACACGATCCGCTTCCTGCGCGATGCGCTGTCGGGCGAGAAGGTGACGCGCGACTACGGGACATTCGCCGTCTCCGGATTCCGTCTCGGCATCCCCGTCGTCGGAGAGGTGCCGATCCTCGTCGCTGCGTTGCGGGAGGGCATGTTGAACCTGGCCGGGCGCGAGGGCGACGGAGCCATCATCAACTGGCTGTCGGCCGAGGACGTGGCCACGGTGGCGCCCATCGTGACCGCGCATGGCGCCGACAAGGAGATCGTGGCGCGGATCTTCGTGGTGCCCTCGACCGACGCCGACACGGTGCGGGCCCAGGGACGTTTCGCCATCGCCGCCTATCTCAACGTGCCCGTGTACGCCGCCTTCCACGAATGGCTGGGGCGGGGCGAGATGCTGGCCCCGATGTGGCAACGCTGGCGCGACGGCGATCGGGCCGGTGCGCTCGAGGCCATCCCCGACGAACTGGTCGACGCCCTGATCGTGCACGGCTCGCCCGAGCAGTGCCGGGCCCACATCCAGCGCTACGTCGACAACGGTGTCACCACCCCGGTGCTGGCCGTGCTGCCCATGGCTGGCGTGGACCCGGTGGCCGCCGTGCGCCAGCTCGCCCCGGCATCATCCGGCTGAGGCCTCGGCGACGGAGTGGGTGAGAACCTCTCCTTTGTCGGTATCCTCCCGCGGGGATCTCGAAAGGTGTGTCGATGTCGTGGTTGCGTCGCTGTGCTGCGGGTCTCCTCGTCGGTGCCGCCCTCGTCGTCATGCACCCTCTGGCTGCCGACGCAGCCGAACCTCCTCGGATCTCGGTCGTGTCCGCGCCGTCATCGGTGGCGGCGGGCGAGACCCTCGTCGTGCGATGGCGGGTGCAGGCCGAGGCCGGGGTGGGTCAGTACGGCGATGTCGACGGCGTGCGTCCGGGCACATGGGCCAAGCTCGGCGGACCCTACGGGTGGATCCCTTGGTGCGGGTTCCCGCTGCGCACACAGTTCGAGTCGGGCTCGGACGTCGACGCCATCTTCTCCGTCGCCTGTCGGATCCCCGATGTCGTGCCCAACGGTTCGTACACGTTGTTCCTCGCCGGCTTCGATCGGGACAACGTCTACGCCGCGGAGGAGG
Organism: Acidimicrobiia bacterium; assembly: GCA_046093735.1. GTDB lineage: Bacteria > Actinomycetota > Acidimicrobiia > Acidimicrobiales > Acidimicrobilacustridaceae > Acidimicrobilacustris. The sequence goes on from JBJTGD010000249.1 coordinate 5,371, forward strand.
AAGTGACGTTCCAGGTGGTGGGTGGCAGTTCCGATGGCGGTGTGCCCCGGATCAGCGACGTCTCCATCGATTCCCCGGCGGTGCCCGGACGTGACGTGACCATCTCGTGGCGGGCCACCGACGAGTCGGGCGTCGCGTACGTCGTCCCGTGGGTCTTCGGTCCCAACGGTCGGGTGACCGACGACGACGGCGCGCTGTGGCTCGGCTTCGCCTCCGGGTCGTTGGTGAGTGGGACCGATCGTGACGGCCGCTACTCGGTGTCGCTGCCCCTCAGTGCTGCAGCCGTCGACGGCACCTACACGGTGTGGTTCAGCGTCGGTGACTCGTTGGGGAACCGCGAGGCGACGCTGAGCCCGGCCGGCCCGGGTTCGGCCTATGCCACGTTCACCGTGGGCGGGCCCGATGCCACGGGCGGTTCCGGACGTGTCGCCGCCGGCGGTGTCGCCGGTGCCCGGTCGGGAACCGCAGCCGATCCGGCCGCTCCGATCGACGGGTCGACAGAGGTCGATGGTGTCACCGGCACGACGATCCCCGGGCGGGGGAGCGCAGGGGTGTCCGAACCGACGTCGGACGGGGTGTCCGAACCGGCGTCGGACAATGACGACGCCGATGACTCCATCGTCACCCGCTTCGTGTCCGCCACCCGCGTGGGGGAGTCACCCGAGTTCGTGGTCGCGCTCGTTGCACTGCTCGGTCTCGTGGCCCTGACCCGGATCGGTCTGAGCCGTCGACGTCGAGACTCGTCGTCGGCCTGAGTCACAGCAGGCGCAACTGCTCCGTTCGCGCCGCCCACTCCTCCAGTGGGACCCATACCACTCCACCTCGCGGTCCGTTGTCGCGCACTTCGACCGCGGCGAAGGGCAGCGACCGCATCGCCCCCTTGGCGTCGCACACCCCGATGCTGCCGTCGGCCTCGACCCGCATGACGGTGCCGTCCTTCCACCGCTCGCTGGCCCGCCGGCGGAATCGCACTGCAGTGCCGACCGTCAGCCCGAAGGAGGCGAGGTCGTCGCGGCGGGCTGCGGCGCCGGCCTCGGCCGCGGCCGCCGCCGAGCGGCTCGTCCGTCGCGCTCGCGGTGTCATGGTCAGTCGTGAATGGCCGCGCCACCGGCGGCGCGCACGGTGTCGCCGATCACGGCCATCCGATCGGCACCCCACGGGAGCGGCATGATCACCGGAACGTCCACGCCCGCGTCCACGTAGGCCCGCACCGTGGCGCCGACATGGGCGGCATCGCCCATCACGTCGATCTCGTCGACCATCCGGTCGGAGACGGCGGCGACGGCGCCGTCGCGATCACGAGCGGCGTGCCGTTCCCGCACCTCGGCCACCTCGTCGGCGTACCCGGCGCGCACGAAGTTGTCGGCGTAGGAATCGACGACGATGTAGGAGAAGAGATCCTTGCGACCGAGGTCGCGGTGCGGTTCGGGATCGGTCACGCCCACATGCACATAGGCGTAGATGGTGGCGTCACCGCCGGCCCGGACCTGCTCCGCCGACCACGGCACGTGTGAGGCCGGCAGGTAGTTGAGCAGGACCCCGTCGGCCAGTTCGCCGCCGAGTCGCAACATCTGCGGACCCAGGGCGGCCAGCACGATCTTCGGTCGGCGTTCGCCCAGTCGCACGCCCAGTCGGAAGCCCCGGACGGAGTGGAAGTCGCCGTCGAAGTCGACCTTCTCACCGCTGAGCAGCAACCGCAGCAGCGTCAGTTCCTCGCGCATCCGGGCCAGTGGGCGGTCGCCGTACTCGGCGCCATGCCAGCGCTCCACCACCGTCGGCGACGACACGCCGATGCCCAGCAGCACATCGACCTCGGGGTGCAGGGCCTGCAGGGTGGCTGCCCCCATGGCAGTGACGCCCGGTGTGCGCAACTGCGTGGCCAGCACGCCGGTGCCGAGCCCCAGGCCCGGTTGGGCGGCCCCGACGGCGGCGAGGGTGGAGAAAGCCTCGAGGCCCGTCGTCTCCGCTACCCAGAACGACCCGTAGCCCTCTTCGGCTGCCCACGCAGCCGCCTGCAGTCCCGCCGCCGGACCCAGCCCGGCGAACGAGGCGAACGTCAGGCCCGGTGCCGCAGCGGAGGAGGGGGTCATGGCCCGAACCTAGTGGGCCGGACGTCACCGGGAATCGGACCAATTGCCATCCGCGCGGACCAATTCCCCCCCTACGATGCGTTGGACACGCAGACCACGAACCGAAACGGGAGCGACATGACCGAACTGGTGACCGAGACGAGGAGCAGCGGGACCGACGAGGCCGTGGCGATGATCGATCGGGCCCTTTCGGAGATGCTGCACCGCGAGCTGATCAGCACCAGTGAGGTCGCCGACCTGCTGCTCGACGTCCGTTCCGTGCTGGTGGCCGAGACGAAGGTCCTCGTCGAGAGTTGAGCCGGGCCCGACCGCTCAGCGGTCGAGAGTGGTGTGCTTGAACTCGTTCAGTGACGGCCAGTCGCTGAGCATCTCCACGATCCGCTCCACCTGTCGGCGCGCGTCGGCGGCATCGACCGGCAGTTCCATGAGTCGAACGAATGCCGCACTCGATCCCACCATGAACGTCGGCACTCCCCAGACGTCGAGGTCGCGGGCCGCCGACGTGTGTTCCTCACGGATGGTGGCCAGCGGGCGGCCGGTGGCCACGTCGGTGAACACGGCGTCGGCATCGATCCCCTCGGCCTCGAGGAGGCCGCGCAGCACCGACTCGTCACGGAGTTGGGCGCCCCGGGCGTGTCGGGCCTCGAACAGCGCCCGGTGCACGACGGGGAAC
>JBJTGD010000250.1:0-8448 GCA_046093735.1 Acidimicrobiia bacterium
TCGCTGCCCATCGGGTGCTCGACCACTCCGAACTCGGCGGTGTTGGCCCGAAGTACCTCCACCTGACGTCGCGAGATCGGGTCGGCGATGGGCTCGTCGATGTCGGCCGTGGGGACGTTGTGATCCTCGGTGGCCACCGTCAGCTCCGGTCGACGCACGGTGCGACCGTTCATGCGCAGACCGTCGAAGGCCTGCGGTGAGGTCACCTCGTGCACCAGGTGCAGGTCGATGTAGAGCAGGTCGGGGCCGCCGTCGGGGTCGGCGTGGACGACGTGGTCGCCCCAGATCTTCTCGGCCAGGGTTCTCGGTGCCATGGGTCCTCCCGATCGGTGACGTTCGGCTTGATTCTCAGAATATGGGACAGTAGTCTCGCTTCGTGAGAAACACTGTAACGGGCGTGGGCGTTCTCGACAAGGCGGTCGACGTGCTCGACGCCCTCGAGCAGCAGCCCCTGTCGCTGGCCGAACTGGTGACGGCCACCGGCCTGCCGAGGGCCACCGCCCACCGCCTGGCCACCGCACTCGAGGCCCACGGTCTGGTGCGACGGGACGGGGACGGTCGCTTCGCCCTCGGCTCGCGCCTGCTGGCCCTCGGTCGGGCCACCGCCGATGCCTGGCCTCTGGCCACCGCCGCCGGTCCCGCGCTCACCGCATTGCGCGACGAGACCGCCGAGAGTGTGCAGCTGTTCGTGCGCGATGGCGAGGAGCGCGTGTGCATCGCCGCGTTGCAGTCACCTCACGGGCTGCGCACCATCGTGCCCCTCGGCGCCCGACTGCCGCTCGGCGTCGGCTCCGCCGGTCGCGTGCTGGCCCACACCGACACCGACACCGACACCGACACGACACCGTGGACCCAGAGCATCGAGGAGCGTGAACCGGGCGTGGCCTCGGTGTCGGCGCCCGTGCGCGACGCGTCGGGTCACGTCATCGCGGCAGTGAGTGTGTCGGGACCGGTGGAACGCACCAGTCGCCACCCCGGTCGCCGATACGGTGAGACCGTGGTCGCCGCCGCCCGTCGCATCGAGAGTGCCCTCGCCCCATGAGCGAGCGTCCCCTGGCGGCGATCGACATCGGTACCAACTCGTTCCACATGGTGGTGGCCCGGGTCGGGGAAGTGGCCGACGGGCCGGCCTTCGAGGTCATCGCTCGCGAGAAGGTCATGGTGCGTCTGGGTGCGTCCTCGGGCGACATGAAGCTGCTGGCCCCCGAGGCCATCGATCGCGGTGTGACGGCGTTGGTGCGCCTCGCCCGAATCGCCGCCATCCATGACGCCGACGTCGTCGCCGTGGCCACCAGTGCCGTGCGAGAGGCCGAGAACTCCCGGGTGTTCGTCGAACGGGTGCGCGACGAGGCCGGTCTGGAGATCGAGGTCGTCTCCGGGGTCGAGGAGGCGCGACTCATCCACCTCGGGGTGCTGCAGGCCGTGCCCGCCTTCGACCAACGTCTGGTGCTCATCGACATCGGCGGGGGCAGCACCGAGATCCTGGTGGGCGAACGGGGCGAGGTGCTGGCCGCCGGCAGCTTCAAGCTCGGCGCCATCCGACTCACGCAGCGGTTCTTCGCCTCCGAGCGTCTCCATCCCGGGGCCGTCGAGTCGTGCCGACGCTTCGTGCGCAGCGCCTTGTCGCCGATGGTGCGCCAGGTCGAGCGGGTGGGATTCGGCGTCGCCGTCGCGTCGTCGGGCACGGCCGAGACCGTGGCGGCGATCGTCAATGCCGGGCGCAGTGCCGAGGCCCCTCGTACCTTCAACAACTTCGTCATGACCGCCGACGAGATCGCCGATGTCGTCGATCGGTTGGCGGAGGCCACCACCGTCGAGCAGCGTCGAGCCATCCCGGGCGTCGATCCCACCCGAGCCGACATCCTGCTGGCCGGAGCCATCATCCTCGAACAGGCCACAGCCGCGCTCGGGATCGACGAACTCGTGTTCTCCGATGGGGCACTGCGTGAGGGCGTGCTGCTCGACGCCCTGGCCCGTCGGCGTGGCGCCACTCTCCACCACCTGCGCGACCTGCGTCGTCGCAGCGTGGTGCACCTGGCCGAGGCGATGGACGACGATGTCGAGCATTCGGCCCGAGCTGCCGGTTTCGCCCTTGACCTGTTCGACGGCACGGCATCCCTCCATGGACTCGGCGACGACTGGCGCGAACTGCTGGAGGCCGGGGCCCTGCTGGCCAACGTCGGCCTGTCGGTGTCGCACTCGGAGCATCACAAGCACTCGTACTACGTGGTGCGCCACTCCGACCGGCTCACCGGTTTCACCGATCACGAGATCGAACTGATCGCGCTCGTGGCCCGCTACCACCGCAAGAGCGCACCCAAGGTGAAACATCCCGAGTTCGCCACGTTGCGACCCGAGGACCAACATGGCGTGAGGGTGTTGGCCGGCCTGCTGCGGGTGGCCATCGCCCTCGATCGCTCACATCGTGGCGCGGTGGCTGCAGTCGATGTGATCGCCGGCGATCGCGCCATCACCGTGCGTGTCGCGCCCCGTACCGATGTCGAACTCGAACTCGAGTCGGCGATGCAGCGCTGCGAACTGATGGAGTCGGTGCTCGGTCGAGTGGTGCACTTCGAGGTCGAACCGCTCAGCGCGCCACTCGCGCGCTGACCCCTTCACAGGCCTGCAGCAGTGCTGGAACGAATCGCTCGGGCCTCGTGGCGCACATGTCATGGCGGGCATCGACCTCGAGCAGTTCTGCGCCCGGGATGGCGGCGGCCAACCGACGTTGATCGTCGGGGCGCACCGTTTCGTCCCGGGTGGGCATGACCACCGAGGTGGGGACGTCGACATCGCCGATCCACGGTGACGCGTCGTAGCGCGCCAGCTCGTGGGCCGCATCGATCACCGAGCGCAGGTGGTTGAGTCTCGTCTGTTCCCGGGCCCACAGACCGAGTGGCGTGTCGTCGTACTTCGACACCAGCACCCGCTCTCGCACCCGGTCGCGCACGGGTGACGGAGTGAGGCGCGCCGCCAGCGACATCGACCCCATCACGCCACCCACCACCCGCTCGGCCCGTTGTTCACGGAACCGCGCCGCCGTGGCGCACAGCACCAGTCCCTCCACCCGGTGGCGATGTCGACGCCACACCAACTGGGCCACCGGCCCGCCCATGGAGTAGCCGACGGGCACCACCCGCTCGATCCCCAGCACGTCGAGCACGGCCACGGCGTCATCGGCACAGTCGGCCAGACGGAACCGGCGGGCCGAGCGGATCCCGTGGCCGTGGCCTCGGTGGTCGACAGCCACCACCCGGTACCCGGCGTCGGTCAGCGGGGCGAAGCAGGCGAACCAGTTGAGGGCCGAATTGACCGTCCAACCGTGCAGCAACAGCAGCGTCGGTGCATCATCGCCACCGCTCGCCGGCCGGGCATCGCGCACGAAGGTTGTGCCCCGGCCGCTCAGGTCGAGTGTGCGGCCCTCGGGGAGGTCCGGGGGGAACGACACCGGAGCTCAGGCCTCGATGTCGACGATCTCGACCTTGAGCACGCCGCCCGGGGCCTCGAAGTCGACCATGGCGCCCACCTGCCGGTCCATGAGGGCCTGCCCCAGCGGCGAGCCGGGAGTCAGCACCTCCAACTCGCCGTGGCGTTCCTCCACCGAACCCACGAGGAACCGTTCGACTTCGTCGTCGCCCTCGTAGGAGATCGAGACCACCACACCGGGCTGCACCCGATCGGCGCCGTCGGCCTCGACGATCTCGGCATCGGCCAGCACCGCCTCCAAGTGACGGATCCGGGCCTCCATCTTCCCCTGCTCCTCCTTGGCGGCGTGGTAGTCGCCGTTCTCGGAGAGGTCGCCCAGCTCGCGGGCGGCCTGGATCTTGCGGGCGATGTCCACCCGGCCGTGGGTCGTCAACTCGGCCAACTCCACCGAGAGTCGGTCGTGGGTGGCTTGGGAGAGGTGCTGGGTGTCGCCCATTGCCGCATGGTACCCAGTCGTCCGCCGAACCGACTGGGGGCCGGGTGGGAGGTGCGGACTAGCGTCTGTCGGTCCGCGACGAGGAGAGGGTGCAGTGGCCCACAGGATCGGAGTCATCCCCGGTGACGGGATCGGCCATGAGGTCGTGCCCGAGGCGTTGAAGGTGGTCCGCGCCGCCGGGGTCGACCTCGACTGCGTGGACTACGACCTGGGCGGCGCCCGCTACCTCACCGACGGCACCGTCCTCGACGACGCCACCGTGGCCGAGTGGCGAGGTCTCGACGCCCTCCTGCTCGGTGCCGTGGGCACCCCCGACGTGCCGCCGGGCCTCATCGAGCGGGGTCTGCTGCTCAAGATGCGTTTCGATCTCGATCTCTACATCAATCAGCGGCCGTTCGTGGCCCCCGGGCACGACTTCATCGTCATCCGGGAGAACACCGAGGGCACCTACGCCGGCGAGGGCGGCTTTCTGCGCAAGGACACGCCCCACGAGATCGCCACTCAGGGCTCGGTCAACACCCGCTTCGGGGTCGAGCGGTGCGTGCGCTACGCCTTCGAACTGGCCCGCAGTCGCGCCCGCAAGCACCTGACACTGGTGCACAAGACGAACGTCCTCACCTTCGCCGGTGACCTGTGGCAGCGCACGTTCGATGCCGTGGCCGCCGAGTACCAGGACGTGACCACGGCCTACAACCACGTCGACGCCGCCTGCATCTACTTCGTGGAGGATCCGCAGCGCTACGACGTGATCGTCACCGACAACCTGTTCGGCGACATCCTCACCGATCTCGGCGGCGCGGTGTCCGGTGGCATCGGCTTCGCCTCCTCGGGCAACCTCAACCCGGATCGCACCGGCCCGTCGATGTTCGAGCCGGTACACGGTTCGGCGCCCGACATCGCCGGGCAGAACCGGGCCAATCCCGTCGCCGCCATCCTGTCGGCGGCGATGATGCTCGACTTCCTCGGCGAGACCACGGCGGCCGACCGCATCCGCGCCGCGTGCTCCGACACGTCCACCCTCACTGGTTCCACCACCGAGATCGGTGATCTCGTGGTCGCTCGACTCTGAAGGTTCAGACCCTCATGCCCATCACCCCCACCCACAAGATCTGGATGAACGGCCGTCTCGTCGACTGGGACGACGCCCGCATCCACGTGCTCACCCACTCGCTGCACTACGGCATGGGTGTGTTCGAGGGCGTCCGCGCCTACGAGACGGCCGATGGTCCAGCCGTGTTCCGACTCACCGAGCACATGGAACGGCTGCACAACTCGGCGAAGATCATGGGCATGGACATGCCGTACTCGGTGGCCGAACTGGTCCAGGCCACCAAGGACGTCGTCGTCGCCTCGGGTCTCCCGGGCGCCTACATCCGCCCCATCGCCTACTACGGGTACGGCGAGATGGGCCTCAACACGTTGCCCTGCTCGGTCGATGTGGCCATCGCCTGTTGGCCGTGGGGCGCCTACCTCGGCGAGGACGCGTTGACCAAGGGCGTGCGCATGAAGGTGTCGTCGTGGACCCGTCACGATCACAACACCATGCCGCCGGCGTCCAAGACCACGGGCAACTACGTCAACTCGTCATTGGCCAAGGTCGAGGCCCTGAAGGGCGGCTACGACGAGGCGATCATGCTCAACCCGCAGGGGTTCGTGAGCGAGTGCACCGGGGAGAACATCTTCGTGGCCCGCGACGGTGTGTTCATCACCCCGCCCATCGCCGCCGGCGCGCTGGAGGGCATCACCCAGGACAGCGTCATGGAGATCGGACGGGACATGGGTTTCGAGTTCCGCGTCGACTACCTCACGCGCTCGGACCTCTACGTGTGCGAGGAGATGTTCGTGTGCGGCACCGCCGCCGAGGTGTCGGCCGTGAACTCGGTCGACGATCGGTCCATCCCGTGTCCCGGACCCATGACCAGTGCCATCGCCGAGGAGTACGCCCGCGTGGTGCGCGGCCATAACCCTCGCTACGCGAAGTGGTTGGAGCATGTCCACTGATCCGCGCCTGCCGGAGGCAGTGGAGATCTTCGACACGACACTGCGCGACGGCGCCCAGTTCGAGGGCATCTCGCTGACCGTCGAGGACAAGTTGCGCGTCGCCGAGCAACTCGACTGGCTGGGTGTCCGCTGGATCGAGGGCGGCTATCCGCAGGCCAACCCCAAGGACGCCGAGTTCTTCCAGCGGGCCCCCACCGAACTGCAGCTGACGACGGCGGAGCTGGTGGCCTTCGGCTCCACGCGCCGTCCCGCCGGAAAGGTCGACGTCGATCCCACGCTGGCCGCGCTGGTGTCGGCGGGCACGTCGACCGTCTGCATCGTGGGCAAGTCGTGGGACTTCCACGTCACCGAGGCACTGCGCACCACGCTGGACGAGGGCGTGGCCATGGTGGGCGAGTCGGTGGCCTTCCTCGTCGGCGAGGGCCTGCGCGTGTTCTTCGACGCCGAGCACTTCTTCGACGGGTATCGGGCCAATCCCGAGTTCGCGTTGCGGGTGCTGGAAGCCGCTGTGGTCAACGGTGCCGCCGCCGTGGTGCTGTGCGACACCAACGGTGGCTCGCTGCCCCATGACGTGCAGCGCGTCACCACCGAGGTCGTGGACTTCGTGGGCGGGGCCACCGCGGTCGGGATCCACACCCAGAACGACTCCGGCTGTGCCGTGGCCAACTCCATCGCCGCCGTGCTGGGCGGGGCCACCCAGGTGCAGGGCACCGTGAACGGCTACGGCGAGCGCACGGGCAACGCCAATCTCATGACGGTCATCCCCGATCTCACCCTCAAGTTGGGCGTGGCCACGCTGCCGGCCGATCGCCTGGACCGTCTCACGGTGGTGAGCCACCGGGTGGCCGAACTGGTCAACCTGCCGCCCCATCCCGCCGATCCGTTCGTCGGTGCCTCGGCCTTCGCCCACAAGGGCGGTCTGCACACCTCGGCGCTGGGGCGGGCCGGCAGCGCCACCTACGAGCACATCGATCCGGCCGTGGTGGGCAATCACACCCGCGTGTTGGTGTCTGATCTGGGCGGTCGGGCCGGCATGGCCATGAAGGCCGCCGAGTTCGGCGTCGAACTCGACGACCGCGCGGCGGCCGCGCTGAGCGAGGAGCTCAAGGAACTGGAGGCGGTGGGCTGGCACTTCGAGTCGGCCGACGCATCATTGGAACTGCGCATGCGCCGCGCCGCCGGGTGGACCCAGCCGTGGTTCTCGGTCGAGTCCTACCGCGTCTCGTCGTACCACCGCGAGGGACCGGCCACCGGTGACGGATCACTCGAGGTCTCCACCGAGGCGACGGTGAAGTTGTGGATCGACGGTGAGCGCTTGGCTGCGGTGGGTGAGGGCAACGGTCCGGTGAACGCGCTCGACGTCGCCCTGCGCAACGCGCTCGACGGTCGGGTCGAGGGGTTGGAGCGCATCCACCTCGTCGACTTCAAGGTTCGTGTCGTCGATGGCGGGGCGGCCACCGGTGCCGTCGTGCGGGTGCTGATGGACGCCACCGACGGTGACCGGGTGTGGACCACCGTGGGTGTCGACTCCAACGTCATCGAGGCCTCGTGGCAGGCGCTCATGGATTCGCTCCAGTACGGGCTCCTCCACCGGTAGCCTCGCCGACCATGGCCGCCCCCGACTACGTCCCCGCTCCCGCCCTCGACGACCCTCGCGTCGACGCGTCCCCACCGTGGCGCGGCGATGCGTGGACGGCGGACCGGCCCGGGGATCTCGCCGGACCCCGACCGACGGGCGCCATGCTCGGCGATCCCGGTCCCGATGCGGGCTATGCCCTGCGGCTGGCGCGGTCCTTCCATGATCGACTGGTCCTCGGCCCGTCGGATTCGGCCGAGGACGTGGTGGCCGGATGTGTGGCCGTGGCCATGCGTCGGGCCTCGATGTTCGGTCGTGGCCCGGTGGTGCACGACCTGACCGTGGCCTTCACGCTGTGGGGGTTCCTCGCGCCCGCTCCCGCCGATCTGGTGGACGTGCGGTCCCGGGTGTTCGCCTCGTTGGCCATGGTGCACCACTACACGGAACGACGGGCCCTGGTCGACACCGTGTCCGCCGAACTGCTCCGGCTCTCGCCGGCCGATGTGACGGCATTCGTCGGGGCCGAACCGGACCAGGTGGTGGAGATGGCCCGGGCGGCACTGGCCGCCCAGTCGCACGACTGACTCAGGCCTTGGCCCAAGAGGCCGGGGTGGTGGCGAAGATCTCCACCGATGTGCCGGCGGGGACGTTCTGGGCGATCTTGGTGACGGCATCGTTGGCCATGCGGATGCAGCCGTTCGATGCCTTCGATCCCAGCAGTTCGGGTTGATTGGTGCCGTGGAAGGCCACCTGGGGCAACCCGCCGTCGAACGAATCGAGCACCTCGCTGTAGCCGTTGATGGGCAGGATGTAGGAGCCGTAGAGCCCGGTGTCACTCGAGTTCTTGATGACCTCGGTCACGAAGTAGTTGCCCAGCGGAGAGGGTGTCGAGTCCTTACCGATGGCCACCGTCGTCTCCAGGAACACCGAAGGTCCCTTGTACACGCGC
>JBJTGD010000251.1:0-3202 GCA_046093735.1 Acidimicrobiia bacterium
TCCTCGACACCGCCGACGTGCTGGCCGCCGCCCGTGAGACGGCCGAACTCGGGGCCACCGAGTTCTGCATCGTGCTGGCCATCCGCGGTCCCGACGAGCGGACGATGGATCGCATCTGTGAACTGGTGCCGCTGGTGGAGCAGGAGGTCGGCATCAACGTGGCCGTGAGCGCCGGCATCCTCACCGAGGAGCAGGCGGCCCGCTTCGCCGAGGTCGGTGTGCACCGCTACAACCACAATCTGGAGACAGCCGAGTCCTACTTCGGCAACGTCGTCACCACCCATACGTGGGCCGAGCGGTTCGACACCTGTCGCATCGTGCGCGACCACGGCATGGAACTGTGCTGTGGGGTGCTGCTCGGCATGGGCGAGACGGTGGGCCAGCGCATTGAGTTGATCGGTCAGTTGCGCGATGTCGATCCGGCCGAGGTACCGCTCAACTTCCTCAACCCTCGTCCCGGTACGCCATTCGCCGGACTGCCGCTCACCGAACCGCTGGAGGCGATCCGCTGGATCTCGCTGTTCCGGCTCGGTCTGCCGTCGGTGATCCTGCGCTATGCCGGCGGTCGCGAGGTCACGCTGCGTGAACTGCAGGCCATGGGGCTGACGTCGGGCATCAACGCGCTGATCGTGGGCAACTACCTCACCACCCTCGGGCGTTCGCCCGGTGAGGACCTGCAGATGCTGGAGGACCTCCACATGCCGATCGGTGCGTTGTCGAAGGCCATCTAGTGGCCGACGCGTTCTGCCGCTGGTGCGGGACGCGCACCGACGAGCACCCGGCGGTCGCCTGTCGACGTGAACTGGATCCGCCCCGGTTCTGTCCCGAGTGCGGCCGACGCATGCGCGTGACCGTGCACACCGCCGGCTACGAGGCGAGGTGTCGCGACCACGGCCTCATGGCCGCGGCGGACTGATCGGTCAGGACTTCCCGCAGCTCTGGACCACGGCTCCGGGTGGCTGCACCGGGTCGGGCATGGGCTGGCCGGCGAACCGGTCGCCGATCCACGTCAGCATCGAGGCGAACGACGGCGTGATCACCCCGGCATGCGACTGTCCGGCGAACACCCAGCGCTGCTCGACCTGTCCGATCTTGCACAACTGATCGAACAGGAGTGCCGAGGACGCCACCGGGATCTGTTCGTCGTTACCGCCATGGATGATGAGCAGCGGATCGGGCAGCGGAGCGGTGAAGGTGCCCGGATCGTTGTCGCGCAGCAACTGGTTCCACGCAGGGACCTTCGACGGATCGGTCTTCTGCAGCTTGGTGAAGTCGAGACCGGTGGCGGCCCTGGCCAGATCACCCGAGCACAGGGAGTCGACCTTGCTGATGAATTCGACTCCCTCGGGCTGCAGCACCAGGGAGAGGTCGGCCTTGTCGTCGCCATAGGCCGCGTTCATGGCGGCGGCGACCATGGCGATGTAGTGCTTGTACGGGCTCGTCTGCAGGGCGGCATTGATGAGCAGCAACTGCGATGGCGGTGCACCGGCGACGGTGGCCACCAACTGCAGCTCGGGCGCATAGGAACCGGCGATGTGGCCGGCGAACATCGCCGCATGTCCACCTTGGGAGTGGCCCCATACGACGTAACGCTTCGAGGCGTTGGCTCCGGGGAACGACTGTGCGGTGCGCACGATGTCGAGCACGCCGTGGGCCTGGCTCTCACCGACGATGTAGGGGTGCAGCCCCGGTGTGCCGAGCCCCTCGTAGTCGGTGGCCACCACGAGGTAGCCGGCATCGAGGAGTCCGTTGGCCAATTGCACGGTGCCGGCGGCGTCGAGCGACGGCGCGCAGGCGTCGGCCATACCCGTGGTTCCGTGCGCCCACGTGATGACGGGCCATCCGCCGGCGGGAGCGGTGCCCTTGGGGACGGCGATCAGTCCGGTGACGGCGATGTCGCGGCCGTCGATCGTCGTCGAGTGGTACATGACCCGCGACATCGTGCCGTTCAGTCCGGCGACCTCGACCGGTTCGGAGGCGATGAGCTGACCGGGCTTCCCCTTGGGCAGCGGATCGGGTACGCCGTAGAAGGCGGGGAGACCGGGCGAGCCCAGGATCGTGGCGGTCGTGGTCGACGACGATCCCGACGACGAGCAGGCGGCGAGCAACGCAGCGGCGGCGAGGGCGAGGGCGGCGAGGGCCCGCAGGCGCCGGGGACGGGACGGCGAATGGCTGTGCATGACGTCGACCGTAGCGGTCGGTGCGGGTGCTGGCCCGGGTTCGAGCAGGTTCCACTCCCCGGCCGGGCCGGAGCGGTACCCTTCGCAGTGGCGAGCGGAGCTGGGGCCGAAGGAACGCGTACGCCTGTGGCCACCAAATCACCGACCCGATCCGGCTCGAAGAGTTCCAAGGGTTCGAAGAGTTCCCCGAAGTCGCGGACTTCGAAGCCGAGAGCCTCACGCTCGGCCGCGCCCAAGGGGCGCCCGGCGTCCAAGGCCCGCCCGCCGGCGCCCGGTCCGGTGCGCGACGCCTTCGCCGGTCACGGACACGACGTGTGGGGCGTGGCCTGCATCGCGCTCGGTCTGCTGCTCGGCCTCGGTGTCTACGTCGATCTGGCCGGACCCCTCGGCCGCGGCCTGGCCGAAGTCGCCGGTCTGCTGGTCGGCGACCTCCGGGTGATCCTGCCCGTGGTGTTGGTGGTGACCGGCATCGTCCTGTTGCGTGGGCCGCGAGAAGAGGTCACCGAGCGGCGCATGACCGCCCGGCGTGTGGCCGTCGGCACCGTGCTCGGTCTGCTGGCCATCGCCGGTCTGCTGCACCTGGCTCAGGGTCGTCCGGAGTTCGGCGCACCCCGGGCCGACTTCCTCGCCGCCGGTGGCTACATCGGCGCCGCGCTCGGTGTGCCGCTGGAGCGAGCGCTGGCGGTGGTGGGTGCCGCGCTGGTCCTCGCCGCGCTGGTGGTGGTGGCGCTCGTGGTGGCCACCGGCGTCACCGTGCGCACTGCGGCTCGTCGCACCGCCGATGGCATGCGGCCCGTGCAGTCGGCCGTGCGGCGTTCGGTCGGTTCACTGTTCGAGCTCGACGAGACGGGCCGCGCCGGAGGCGCCGGCGCGCTCGACGACTCGCCGGTGCCCATCCTCTACGACGGGACCGTGCTCGACGACGGGACCGTGGTCGACGACGGTGAGCCGATGCTCACCGAACTCGTCGATCCCGACGGTGAGCCGATCGACGCCTTCGACGATTCTGAGTTGTTGTTCGT
>JBJTGD010000252.1:0-2758 GCA_046093735.1 Acidimicrobiia bacterium
GATCAAGTGGGCTTTACCAATCACTCCGGGTTCAGCTCGTCGTAGCGGTTCTTGCGGCCCTTCGAGTACTCCCGGGACTGGGCGTGGTGCTTCTTCGACGTCATGGCATCCCAGTCACGCCGACTGGCGCGGCGGGCGTCCGTTCGCAGTTCGTCGATCATCAGCCGGTCGATGCCCGTGTCCTCGAGCAGCTCGGCAGCCGATTCGAGCAGGTTCTCCGCCGTGTCCCAGTCGCCGCGGTTGAGAGCATCGAGGGCGGCCCGACGGTCGGCGGCCGCCTTCAGGATCGTGACCTGCTCGACGACCTCCGGGTCGGCGCCGGGATCGGGCGCATCGGGATCGTTCGAGGCACCGATGCCGAGAGGGATCGTGACGTTGTGCAACTCGATCCCCTCACCGACGGTGGTCCACCGCACGACGATCTCGCCCAACGGGTACGGACCGGCGTCGCGCACCACGGGTAGCAGCAGTTCGGCCACCACTCGCCGACGCTCACTGCCGTAGGCGTCGCCGAGGGCGATCTGCACACCACCGGGCACGTCGGTGACGGGGAACTCGTTGAGCACCCGCATCGCCAGCACGCCGTTCGACGGCCGCAACTCCACCGACACGTTCTGGGCCACCACCGAGGCCAGGCCCTCGAACTCGTCGTTGAAGATCGCCGGCGCGTTGTCGGCCCCGGCGCACCAGTAGTCGTTGCCACCGCCCTGATCGGCGATGACCGACAGGAGTCGCTCGTCGTGATCGCCACCGAAGCCGATGGCGGTGGTGGTGACGCTGTGCGAACGGGCGGCCCCGGCGATGCCGGCGAGGCGATCCGGGTCGGTCTCGCCCCTGTTGGCCTGACCGTCGGTGAGCACGATCACCCGACGCAGGGCATCGGTCCGCGCACTCGCCTCGAGCATCTCGATGCCCTTGAGCCAGCCGCCGGACAGATTCGTCATGCCACGGGACTCGATCGCCCGCACCCGGGCGATGGCCCGGTCGGACTCGTGGTGGTCGAGGGCCAACACCAGTTCGACCTCGTCGTCGAAGGCGACCACGCCGATGCGATCGTCAGGGCCGGCGAGGCGCAGCAGATGGGCGACTGCGGCCTTGACCGCCTCGAGGGGCGCACCGTCCATCGAGCCGGACTTGTCGATCACGCACACCACGTCGATCGGGGGGCGCTCGAGGGCGACGGCGGGCGGAGCCACCAGCTCGAGCAGCAGGTTGACGGTGGCGTCATTGAGCACCGTCAGCACGGTGCGGTCGAATGTGACCTTGGGTTCCATGTTCTCCTCCAGTGGGCCCGGATCCGCCGGGGCCTGAAAGGTGAACGAATCGGGGTGGCCCGATTGTGCGCTGGCCCGAAGAATTCTCAGTCGTCATTCAGTGGCCTCCCCATCGTCACCGGCGGCGTCGGCGTCCTCGTTCCACCATCGCTCCACGTCGGCCAGCTTCTGCTGGGACCGCTTCGTGTCGGGATGATCGGGACCGAGGACCATCAGGCGATCCTCGATCAGGTCCTCGAGCAGTTCCATGGTGGTCTCCAGGTCGCCGGTGCGCAGTGTGGCGTCGGCCAGGTGACCTCGAGCGGTCAACGTCGCATCGTGCAGTGGACCGACCGTCTCGGTGAAGTGATCGATCGCCACCTTGAGATCCCAGACCGCCTTCGCCGGGGACGTGCTCGTCTTGGCGTTGGCAGCGACGAGGTTCAGCCGGGTGCGCACCGTGTCCTCGTGCTGCACGCCGAGCACCCGTGTACGGCGCTCCAGCAGATCGGCGTACAGGTCACGACCCTCGATGGCGCGCCCGGCCAGCAGATAGGCCTCGGCAAGGTTGCCCATCGTGTCGAACACCCCCGGCGCATCGGGACCGAACAGTCGAAGCCGATCGTCGAGCAGCGGGAGCTGTACGGCGATGCCCTCCTCGGGGAATCCACCACGGGCCAGCACCTGCCCCAACTGTCCGCGCGTGCGCAGAGTCTGCGGATCGTCGGGCCCGAACACTGCGGCACGGTCTTCGGCGAGTCGCTGCAGTTCATCGGCGGCCATGCGCACCTGGCCGTCGGCGGCGAAGGCGCGGGCCAGGAAGGCGCGGTGGATCATCGTCTGTTCGTCACGGATGCCGGCAACGCGCGCCCACTGCTCGACCAACCACGCGAAACAACGCACCGCCTCACGCGTCGGTCCGTACTCGAGGGCGTGATGAGCGAGGCTCTGGTACTCGCCCATCTCGTCAGCGAGGTCGTCGCTGATTCCATAGTGCGCCTGCCAGTCGTCGTGATCATCAGTGAATTCGCTCATACGTCTCCAACGAACCGCGCCGAACGAAATGTGCCTCACACGTTGGAAAACGCCCTACTTCACGGTATTTTGCTATCCGGCGATTGGTGGGTGAATTTGAAAACTTCGTTCTTCGATGGTTGTGTGCAATGGCTCCTCTCGGACGAAGGGCGCCGTCGAGCAGCGAGGATCCTCCGTCAGTACCGACTCCCCATCGAGCCCGACGATGTGGTCCAGACCGCACTCGAGAAGCTGCTCAAGGCCGACAAGCGCCATCCGGGACGCTTCGATGGAGGCGAGTTCGCAACGTCGGTCCCGGCTGCCTACTGCACGAGGATCATGCGGAATCTCGTCATCGATGCACTAAACGGTCAATCCGAGGTTCCGCTCGATCCGTTCGACGAGCGAGTCCGTGACGACGATGTCGACCAGATGTTCGGCGATGGTCAGCAGGATTTGTACGACCGGGCTGAGAGGAAGACCGATCTGCT
>JBJTGD010000253.1:0-4277 GCA_046093735.1 Acidimicrobiia bacterium
CCGCCAAGGATCTGCTCGAACGCGGCGACTTGTTGCGCGCAGTCTTCTTGTCGGGTGAGGGGGCGTGATGATTGGTCTGGTCTTCTCGGGTGACATCGCCTTCGATGGGCTCGTGCAGGGTCTCGTCTACGCCTTGGTGGCCTTCGGCTTGTTGTTGATCTATCGCGCAACGGGCGTGATCAACTTCGCGCACGGTCAGATCGGCGCATTCGGCGGCTACTTGATGGCGGTGTTGCAAATCCGTTATGACGTCGCGTTCGGGCTGTCATTGCCCATCGCGTTGATCGTTGGTCTGCTGCTCGGCATGGTCTCCGAACTCGTTCTGCGGAGGTTGTTCTCGCAGCCGCGCCTCTTGCTGTTCGTGGCCACGCTCGGACTGACCCAGGTGATCCAACTCGTGCAGTTGCGTATACCGATCACCGACGAGCAGGCGACGCAGGTCGGTTTCCCCGTGGCGATTTCAGGCCAGTGGGAGATCGCGGGCATCACTCTCACTGGTCCGCAGTTGCAGGTGTTGCTCGTGGTGCCGGCGTTGATGATGTTCCTCGGGTGGCTCTTCCACAAGAGTGCTTTCGGTATGCAAGTGCGCGCCACCGCCGACAACTTCTCGGCGGCCCAGTTGGCGGGCATCGGAGTGCGCAAGGTGTCGACGAAAGTCTGGGCGCTCGCCGGTGTTTTGGCGACACTCAGCGTGTTGTTGATCACCCCGATGTACGGCGGGTCCATCGGAACGGTGCAGACCGCGATTGGCCCGAAGTTGTTGTTGCTGTCGCTCGTGGCAGCAATGGTCGGTCGCATGAAGTCGTTCGGTTGGACATTGGTGGGTGGACTCGTGGCCGGTCTCATCGATCGACTTCTCGTGTCGTGGTCACTGAGCGGCGACATGCCCGCTGGGGCGAACGTCGCCGTGCTGTTCGTGATCCTGCTGGTCGTGCTCTTCACGACCGGTCGAGGTGAGGCGATGCGTGACAGCGGGTGGCAACTCGCCAACAAGACGCGCGCCGCTCGTCAGGAACTGACTCGTCATCCGCTGTATCGCACACTCACTTTTGCCGGCATGGCATTCCTGGCAGTGATTGCCGTGATCGTGCCGTCGCAACTCGACAAGGCGAGCGACGTGTTGAAGTTCTCGATCATTCCGATCTATCTGATCGTGGCATTGTCGGTCACTGTCGTCACGGGTTGGGGCGGTCAGCTGTCGCTCGGTCAGTTCGGTTTCGTCGCCCTCGGTTCGTACACCACGGTCTACTTCGCAAATTCGCTCCCGTATTGGCAGTCGATTCTGATCGGTATCGGGTTCGGTGTCGGGGCCGCGATCATCATCGGAGTTCCTGCGCTGCGCGTAAAGGGGCTCTACCTTGCGGTGATCACGCTCGGATTCGGTTTGATGATCAGATCGTGGTTCCTCGTCGCCGAAAAGGTCGCCCCCGGCGGAGGCGGTGTGGCGAAGTTGAACGTCGATCGAGCCAAGGGATTCCGCTTGTTGTTCTGGACCGTCAAGGGCAAGGACTTCGACGGGGTCTATTACTTCTGCCTTCTGATGGCCGCAGTCGCCATCGTTCTGGTGTGGCGTATCCGTCGCACGGGTATCGGTCGTTCGATCATCGCCACTCGCGACAACGAGAACTCGGCGGCGGCGTACACGGTGTCGCCGAACCGAGCGAAGCTGCTGGCGTTCGCGGTATCGGGCGCGCTCGCTGCATTGGCGGGTGCGCTGATGCCTCTCGCCGACCGAAGCGCCCAGTTCAAAGTCGATGGTCTCGCGTTCGAGTTCGAGGATTCACTGCGCATCGTTGCCGTCGCCGTGGTGGGAGGAATCGGATCGATCACTGGTGCGGTGCTCGGAACGTTGTTGATCATCGCGTTGCCGCTCGTGTTCGATGGCACGCAGCAAGTCGAACTCTTTGCGAGCGGCGTCGGCATGTTGATCGTGTTGCTCTACTTCCCGAGCGGTCTGATCTCGATTCTTCATTCGTTCCGCGACAACTTGCTCGGATGGATCGCGCGACGCACCAATTGGACGCCTCCCGTGCGCGAGAAGGGTGCCGAGATCGCCTCGCTCGGAGGCGACGGTCGAGTGGTCGATCCGGCGGCGTTGCCACTGCGCACCGAAAGTTTGACCGTGCGCCTCGGCGGGCGAACGATCGTCGACGAGGTGAATATCACCGTGAACCCCGGCGAGATCGTCGGTCTCATCGGAACCAATGGAGCGGGCAAGACCACCATCTTGAACGCAGTGTCAGGTCTGCTGCCCGCTGGCGGAACGGTCGAACTATTCGGTCGCGACATCACGAGTTTGTCGGCGCATCGTCGCGCGCGGCTCGGTCAGGGACGCGCCTTCCAGAACGCCCGACTGTTCGCCTCGCTCACGGTGCGCGAAACCCTGATGGTGGCTCTCGAAGCCCGGCAACGGTCGCTGCTGGTGCCCTCGATCCTGGCGTTGCCGCCGTCGCCCCAGGCCGAGGGTCGCAAACGCCGCGAGGCCGTCGAGATCATCAGCTACCTCGGACTCGGTCGCTATGCCGATGCCCTAATGGGCGAACTGTCCACCGGCACCCGGCGCATCGTGGAACTGGGTGCCTTGATCGCCCTCGATGCCAAGTTGATGCTCCTCGATGAACCGACGGCCGGTGTGGCCCAGAAGGAAACCGAGGCTTTCGGTCCGCTGATCCAGACCATCCGCTCCGAATTGGGCGCAGCCATCTTGATCATCGAACACGACATGCCCATGGTCATGTCCATTTCCCATCGCATCTATTGCCTGGAAGCCGGGCGGGTCATCGCCGAAGGTCCGCCCTCGGTGGTGCGAGCCGACCCGGCGGTCATCGCCAGTTACCTCGGTACCGATGAACGCGCCATCCAACGCAGCAATGTCGCCGAGTAGCCCCTTGGGAGCAACGGTGAGGAAGGATCCCTGAGGTGCCCACGACGACCGACTTCTCGCATCTGCTGGCTCCCGGCCGCATCGCCGGGCTCGACCTGTCCAACCGCGTGTTCCTCCCGGCCATGGACATGAATCTCTGCGACGAAGGTGAGATCAGCGACGGCGAGATCGCCCACTATCGGGCCCGGGCCGCCGGTGGCACCGCCATGGTCATCACCGGCACCGGGGCCGTGGCCTGGCCGGTGGGGGCGACGTCGCGCCATCAACCGGCCTTCTCCGACGACAAGTACATTCCCGGACTGCGTCGTCTGGCCGATGCGGTGCATGCAGCCGGCGGGAAGTTGTGCATGCAACTGTGCCATCACGGCAAGACCGCCAGCGTCGACACCGCCGAGGGCCGACCGCAACTGGTGCCGTCGCTCCTCGAGGGTTCCCTCGACATGTCGGCTCTGCGCGACAACACCATGGACGAACTCATGGCTCTCGCCACGGCCACCCAAGGCAAGAAGGCCACCTACGAAGTGGCCGACGAGGACGATCTGGCCTGGGTGGTCGACCAATTCGCCCAGGCGGCGCGCCGTGTGAAGGCGGCCGGGGTGGACGCCATCGAGATCCACGCCGCGCATGGCTATCTGCTCTCCACGTTCCTGTCGCGCGGCTACAACCGCCGCACCGATCGCTGGGGTGGATCGCTCGAGAATCGGGCCCGCCTCACCTGCGAGGTCGTGCGCGCCGTCAAGGCCGAGGTCGGACTGGACTATCCGGTGCTGGTACGGGTGAACGGCCACGAGTTCGGTCTGGTGGACGGACTCACCGCCGGAGAGACCGCCCGGGCGGCGGCCCTCATCGAAGAAGCCGGAGCCGACGCCATCCACGTGTCGGGAAACGCCCACAATCCCTTCGCCGATTTCACCGAGGGACCGCTGCCGTCCCAGGTGGCTCAGTACCGCGAGATGGCCCGCACGGTGAAACAGCACGTCACCATTCCGGTGGTGGCCGTCGGACGGGTGCTCCCCGAGGTGGCCGACGAGATGTTGGCCGCCGGTGACTGCGATTTCGTCTCCATGGGCCGCCAACTTCTGGCCGATCCGGAATTGGTGAACAAGATCCGCGCCGGTCGCCACCGGTCGGTGCGGCCCTGTATCAACTGCTACGTCTGCGTGGAGCAGAACTTCTTCGACGGCACACCCAAGTGCGCCGTCAACCCGGCGCTCGGACACGAGACCCGGGCCGTGCTCCCGCCGCTCGGGAGCGTCCGCCGGGTCACCATCGTCGGTGCCGGACCGGCCGGACTCGAAGCGGCGCGGGTGCTCGCCGAACGCGGTGCGGCCGTGACCGTCATCGACAAAGCCGATCGTCTCGGCGGCACGGTGTGGTTCTCGCAGTTGACCAC
>JBJTGD010000254.1:0-4199 GCA_046093735.1 Acidimicrobiia bacterium
ATGCAGCGCAACTGGATCGGTCGCAGCGAGGGAGCCGAGTTCTCGATGGTCGTCACCGACGTCGACGGTGTCGAGCGTGAAGATCACCTGGCCATCACCGTGTTCACCACGAGGCCCGACACGAGCTTCGGGATGACGTACGCAGTCATGGCTCCGGAGCATCCGTTGGTTCCGGTCATCGTCGCCGAGGACCGTCGAGTCGCGGTCGAGGAGTTCGTCACCCAGGTGCGACGGACGAGCGACGTGGAGCGGATGTCCACCGAGGGTTCCCTCGAGAAGCGGGGCATCTTCACCGGTGCGTACGTGCGCAATCCCTTTACGGGGCGTCCCGTTCCCGTGTACCTGGCCGACTACGTGCTCATGGGCTACGGAACCGGGGCGATCATGGCCGTACCGGCGGAGGATCAGCGCGACTGGGACTTCGCCGCCGTGCACGGTCTGCCGGTGGTTCGCACCATCGAACCCCCGGCCGGGTTCGAAGGCGAGGCCTACGCCGGTGACGGCCCGCACATCAACAGCGGATTCCTCGACGGGATGGGCAAGTCCGAGGCCATTGCCGCATCGATCGAGTTCCTCGAGCGAGAGGGACTGGGCCGAGCGGTCGTCAACTATCGATTGCGCGACTGGCTGGTGAGCCGCCAACGTTTCTGGGGTTGTCCGATCCCGGTGGTGCACTGCGGAGCCTGTGGGGTGGTGCCGGTTCCGCTCGACGAGCTCCCCGTCCTCGCCCCCGATGACGTGGAGTTCCGCCCGACGGGCGAATCGCCGCTGCGATCCAGCGCCGCGTTCCTCGACACGACCTGCCCCGCCTGCGGTGGTGCGGCGCAGCGCGAGACCGACACGATGGACACGTTCGTCGATTCCTCGTGGTACTTCCTGCGATTCTGCGATCCGTGGAACGACGAGGCGCCCTTCTCCCTCGATGCCGTCGAGTCGTGGATGCCGGTGGACCAGTACATCGGTGGTGTGGAGCACGCCATCCTCCACCTGATGTACGCCCGTTTCTTCACCAAGGCGTTGGCCGATCTCGGTGTCGCTCCTCGCCACCTGCGCGAGCCGTTCACCCGCCTGTTCACCCAGGGGATGATCCGGTTGGGCGGCGAGAAGATGTCGAAGTCGAAGGGCAATCTGGTGGCGCCCGAGGAGATCCTCGACGCCCAGGGGGCCGATGCTCTCCGCCTCGCCCAGTTGTTCGTGGGTCCTCCGCAGGATGACGTCGATTGGGAGGGTGTCGGTATCGACGGTTGCGCCCGGTTCCTGCAGCGGGTGTGGCGACTCTCCCTCGGCGAGGTCGGAGACCCACCGGTCGAGCGGGCCGAGACGGCGGCGGATCTCGATATCGCCCGCAGCACGAACCGGCTGATCGTGCGCATCACCGACGAGTTCGAGCGGTGGTCGTACAACACGGCGGTGGCCGGGTGCATGGAGTTCACCAACGAGTTGTTCAAGTACGCGCAGTCCGATGACGGACCTCGACGCGAGACCCTCGAGGTCGCCATCGACACGCTGTTGTTGCTGATGGCACCCATGGTTCCCCACATCACCGCCGAGCTCCGTCAGCGTCGACACGGCGACGACATCCACCGCGGCGCGTGGCCCGAGGCCGATGTGGCACTGCTGGTCGTCGAGTCCGTCACCATGGTCGTGCAGATCAACGGCAAGGTCCGCGACCGCATCGAGGTCGACGCCGGTATCGACGAGGCGCAGGCCGTGGCGACGGCCCTGGCCAGTCCCCGGATCGTCGAACTGCTCGACGGGGCCGAACCCCGCAAGGTGATCGCTCGGCCGCCGCAGTTGGTCAATCTGGTGGTGTGACCCTCACTCCTGTTCGCGCAGGAACTGCTCCAGTTCGGCCACGATGTCGTCGCCGGTGGGAAGGGCGTCGCCGGCGGAGGGATCGGCGTCGACCAGCATCTCCAGTTGTCGCACCATCCCGAGGTGCTCGTCATTGCCCGACACGAGTTCGTCGAGTCGCTCACGTGTGGCGCGGGCGTCCTCGGCCAGTGAGCCGGTGGGGAAGTGGAGACCGGCGATGGTGCGCAGTCCGTTCACCAGGGTGAGGGCCCCCTCGGGCCACGGCATCCCGGCGGCGTAGTGCGGCACCTGTGACCACAGTCCGGTCATGCCCACGCCCTGGGCCACGCAGGCCTGCTGGATGGCGGTGTCGACTCCACCGGGGACATCGATCCGTCCGGGGGCGACACCGATGGAGCGGGCCAACTCGGGCCGCACGGCGGTGGCGACCAGGCGTCCGGCACGAGTGTGGGGAACGGGGGCCGGGTAGGCGCCCAACGAGAACGCCTCCACCACCCCGAAGTGCAGGCACAGGGCGGCGATCGATTCGGCGAAGGCTCGCCACACATGGTCGGGTTCGGCTCCGACGAGGAACATCGCGGCGTTGCCCTCGAGATCGAAGCCGGCGCGCAGTTCGATCGACGGCCAGGTGAGCGATTCCACGACGCCGTCGGCGATCGTCATCGTCGGGCGGCGCGAGCGGTGATCGAGGAGACGATCGGTGTCGAAGGTGGCCACCGTGACCGTTTCGAGATCCTCGAGGATCGTGCCCATGGCGTTGGCCGCGGCCAGGCCGGCATCGATCCACCCGTCGAGATGCACCAGCAACACGGGATCGACGAGCTCGAGGTCGTCATGGAGTTCGTACAGATCGGTCACATCAGCCTCCGAAACGACCGTCGAGAGCGTGGAGTCCGGCGACGGCGAGACGTGCCACCGGGCCGTCCGCCAGTGTGCCCTCGGTGGAGCCGTCTCCCATCGCGCCCTGTCGGAATCGCACGATGACACCCTGGAGGATGCAGGCGAGCTTCCAGTACCCGAGGGCGACGTGGTAGCCGATCGTCGAGGTGTCGCGACCGGTCACCGAGCCGTAGCGGGCCAGCAGGTCGGCTCGGGTGGGGAATCCTTCGAGGAGGGTGGCGGCGTCGTCGTTGACCCGGAACGTGTCGCCGGTCTCGGCCCAGTAGACGAACAGCAACCCCAGGTCGGCCATCGGGTCGCCGAGGGTGCACAGTTCCCAGTCGAGGACGGCGGCCACGGATCCATCGGGTCGGATCAGGCAGTTGTCCAGTCGATAGTCGCCGTGGACGATCGTGGCGGGACCCTGCTCGGGCACCGAGGAGTTCAGGCGGGAATGGAGTTCGTCCATCTCCGGTACTTCCACCTCCCGGGTGGCGTCCCATCGGCGCTGCCAGCGCGACAGCTGTCGCTCGACGTAGGCCTCGCGTCGTCCGAGGTCGCCGAGTCCGACCGCATCGACATCGACCGAGTGGATGGTGGCCAACACGTCGACCAGTGACTCGCCGGCGAATCGGCGTTCGGCGACCCCGAGCGGCGCAGCGGCGGCGGAGGACGACGCCACGATGCCCTCCACGTGATCCATCACGTAGAACGGCGCGCCGTTCACGTCGACATCGGTGCACAGGTCGACGACCGGGGGAACGGGCACGGCGGTGGGCGCCAGCGCAGTGAGGATGCGCGCCTCGCGACCCATGTCGTGCGCGGTGGCCAGCACATGACCGAGCGGTGGACGGCGCAGGACCCAGCGACGTCCGCCCTCATCGGTCACGCGGAAGGTCAGGTTGGACAGTCCGCCGACGATCCGTTCGAACCGCAACGGGGGATCCACCGGCCTGCGAGCCGACAACCATGTCGTGACCGCCGACGCGTCGATCCCGGGAGTGCCGGTGGCCTCGTCCTCTTCGGTCCCCTCGGCCACGGCCGCTCCTGATCGCCCGTCGACACGCTATCCGGGGGGCGGAACGCGCTGTTCGCCGCTCCACCTATCCTCGCGGGGTGCTGATCGACGTGACCGACGCGACCCTCGAGACCGAGGTCATCGAACGCTCCCGGACCACTCCGGTGGTCGTGGACCTGTGGGCGCCGTGGTGCGGTCCCTGCCGCACGCTCGGTCCGATGCTGGAGGAGGCCGTGGCGGCCACCGAGGGCCGGGTGGTGTTGGCCAAGATCAACGTCGACGAGAACCCGGCCTGCTCGCAGGCGTTCCGGGTGCAGAGCATCCCGGCGGTGTTCGCCATCGTCGACGGCGCAGTGGTCGACCAGTTCCTCGGCGCGTTGCCGCAGTCCGAGGTGGACCAGTTCGTCGGACGACTCGATGGTGGCGGTCAGCCCACCGAGATCGATCTGTTGCGCGAGGCGGGCGACGAGGTCTCGTTGCGCCGAGC
>JBJTGD010000255.1:0-7235 GCA_046093735.1 Acidimicrobiia bacterium
CTTCAGCTCCTGCTGCGGCCCGATGGCCGTTCAGCCGAGGTGTTCGTCTAGGAACCGCAACGTGCGGGCCCAGGCATCGGCCGAGGCCGAGGCCTCGAACGAGGGACGCTCGTCGCAGTGGAACCCGTGGTCGGCGTCGGCATAGCGAACGACCTCGGTGTCGACCGATGCGGTGGCCGCAACCACCCGCAACTGCTCCACATCGGCCACCGGGATGTGGGCGTCGAGATCACCGTAGAGACCGAGCCACGGCGACTGCAGCTTCGCCGCGCTGTCCAGACCCGAGGGCAGACCGAACCGGCTCTCGGCGATCCCACCGCCATAGAAGGTGATGGCCGCGCCCAATGGTCGGCGAGCAGCCGTGGCCAACGTGATCGTGCCGCCCATGCAGAAACCCATCATGGCGAACTTCGACTCCTCGATCCCGAGGCGCGCCAATTCGGAGAGGGCGGCGTCGACATCCATCTCGATGGTGGCCGCCGTGAGCGTCATGATCACCGGACCGAGGCGCTCGAAGTCGCCGTAGCCGAACACCTGCTCCTCGGAGCGGTGGAACAGAGCCGGGGCGACCGCCAGGTACCCGGCCTCGGCCACCGCCTCGGTGACGCGACGAATGTGCCCGGTGAGACCGAACGCTTCCTGGATGACGACGACCCCACCGCGCGGCGGACCGATCGGCGCGGCCACGATGACGGACAGCGGACCGTCAGCGGGCGTGAGGCCCTCGTCCTCGGTGTGCACGTTCCCCATGAGTCCCCCTTGACCGTGACGGCCCGATCATAGGGACAGGGTCGTCAGATCGTCACCGAGGACGATGTCACCGTCGAAGTGCGCCGCAGCCAGGGCTTGCCACTCGTCCTCGGATCCTTTCGGCATCCCGGGGATGTAGTGGGTCAGCACGAGATGACGGACCCCACCGCGCGCCGCGGTGGCCGCCGCCTGTTCGACGCTCGAGTGGTAGTCGAGCACGTCCTGCATCCGCGCCATGGGAACCCGCTTCACCAGGTCGTCACGCAGCACCGTCTGCACGTAGGCGTCAGCCCCATGGCACAGTTCATCGAGCCCGGCGCAGGGGACGCCATCGCCACCGAGTACCACCGAGTGGCCGTCGTGTTCGATGCGGTAGGCCACCGACGGCTCGACCGGTCGATGATCGGACGCACCGACGATCACCGTCGCACCACCCACGGTGAATCGATCTCCGGCCCCGACCTCCACCACCTCGACGCTCGGTCCCTCGGTGAGATCCTCGTGATGGGCGATCCGATACCCGACATCGGGAGCGAGCATGGCCAGCACACCGTCGACACAGGCCCGGGTACCGGGAGGGCCGTACACGACCAGCGGCGACGGGACCGGCGACATGATCCACCGAGTGGTGATGACGTCGTTCAGATCGGTGAGGTGGTCACTGTGGAGATGCGTCATGAGCACGGCGCCGAGCATCGGCGGGAACACCCCGACGGCGGCCAGGCGCATGCACACGGCTCGGCCGGCATCGATCAGCAGCCGGGTGTCATCGGCGGTGACCAACGTGGCGGCGCCAGCCCGATCGGGTGATGGCACGGGACTCCCAGTTCCGAGCAGGGTGATGTCCACGATGACCTCCGACAGGCGGCAACGGCGGTCGGGCGACCGCCGTTGCGACCGTAGTCCCGCCTCCGGGCGACGTCGGCGTGTGGGACGATGCCGTCGACGAGGAGGTCGAATGGACGGAAGTTCGATGCTCGAACGGTCGGCGCGCTGGATCGACGGTTCCGAGGCACGCACCATGACCGGTCTGTTCGACAGCAGGGCCGGCGGGCTCTGTGAACTGGCCGACGGGGTGGCCCTCGTGGAGGCGTTCAGCAACGTCGTGGCCTTCACCACCGACGAGGGGGTGGTGGTGTTCGACGTCTCGCACCATCTCTCGGCGCCGGCCGTGCTGCGCGAGTTGCGAACGTGGTCGACAGATCCGGTGCACACCGCCGTCTACACCCACGGACATGTCGATCACGTCACCGGCGCGCAGGCCTTCGACGCGGACGCCGTCGACCGGGGCCACCAACCGATCCGATACGTCGGACACGAGGCGATCGACGCTCGATTCGATCGCTACGAACTCACCAACGGCTACAACGGTTGGATCAACATGCGTCAGTTCCGGCTCCCGGAACCGGCGTGGCCCAGCGACTTCGTCCACCCCGACCTGACCTACCGGGACACGATCACGATCGATGTTGGTGGAACCACGTTCGACCTGCGCCATGCCCGGGGGGAGACCGACGACCACACGTGGGCCCACATCGCGAGCGCCGACGCGATCTGCGTGGGTGACCTGTTCATCTGGCAGTTCCCCAACGCCGGTAACCCGCAGAAGGT
Source organism: Acidimicrobiia bacterium (assembly GCA_046093735.1). Taxonomy (GTDB): domain Bacteria; phylum Actinomycetota; class Acidimicrobiia; order Acidimicrobiales; family Acidimicrobilacustridaceae; genus Acidimicrobilacustris. Next base: position 2,362 of record JBJTGD010000255.1, read on the forward strand.
CCAGCGCTATGCGTGGGACTGGGTGCTCGCCCTGCGCGAGATGGCGGCGACCGGAGCCCAGCTGCTCCTACCCGCCCACGGTCCCGCCGTCGGCGGCTCCGATGTGGCCCTCGTGCTGAACGACACCGCCGACGCGCTCGAGTCACTCCACCAACAGACGCTGGCCCTCATGAACACCGGCGCCCGGCTCGATGACGTGATCCATTCAGTGCGGCTGCCCGACCATCTGGCCGACCGCCCGTATCTGCAACCGACCTACGACGAACCCGAGTTCGTGGTGCGCAACATCTGGCGCCTGTATGGCGGCTGGTACGACGGCAACCCGGCGCACCTCAAGCCCGCGCCCGAGGCAGCGCTGGCCGCCGAGATCGCGTCGCTGGCTGGCGGCGTCGATGCATTGGTGAACCGGGCCGCAGCGCTCGCCACCGAGGGTGATCTCCGACTCGCCTGTCATCTGATCGAGATGGCGGTGCAGGCCGATCCCGACTCACGTCGAGCCCACGAGGCGAGGGCCGAGATCTACGACCAACGTCGTGCGGCCGAGGCGTCGTACATGGCCAGCGGTATCTTCCGCTCGGCCATGCTCGACTCCCGTGCCGCAGTCGACGGCGACTGATCGCCGAGCGACGTCACTTCTTGACGAGCACTCCGGCGAAGTCGCCCCGCTCGCGCCAGTCGATGAGGTGCTGGGCGTACTCCTGCACTGCGCCCCAGAAGGCGGCGTTGCGGCCCGCCTTCATGTCGCCGGCCTCCTGCTCCGAGTTGAGGTAGCCCGGTGTGCACGAGGCGTTGTACGCGCCGATGCCGCCCATGCGGCCGAGCAGCAGCATGAGCCACTCCTCCTCCGACTGGGGGTCGGCCTCGATCTCGGCGATGCCGGCCCGATCGCACATGGCGATCACCGAGGCGACGTGTTCGGAGACCTCCGAGATGTAGTGCACGAAGTTCACGCCGAACCCACCCTGAACGGTGGAGATCATGAGCAGGTTGGGGAAGTCGTGCGTGAAGACTCCGTGGTAGGTGTGCGCACCCTCGCCCCACGACTCGCTCATCGAGACGCCCTTGCGGCCCTTCGGGTCGAATCCGAGTCGATGGTGATAATCCGACGTCACCTCGAAGCCGGAGGCGAAGACGATGAGATCCATCGGATACTCGACGCCATCGACGACGATGCCGTTCTCGGTGATCAGGTCGACGCCCTTGCCCCGGGTGTCGACGAGATGGACGTTGGGGCGGTTGAACGCAGGCAGGTACTCGTCGTGGAAGCACGGGCGCTTGCACCGGACACCGAAGTACGGCATCAACTTGGCCGCCGTCTCCGGATCAGTCACCGTGTCGGCCACGCGCTTGCGCATGGCATTCATGATGTCGAGATCACGCTGCTCGAGGGCCACCTGAGCCTCGGGGTTCGGAGCCATGGCCGTCGTGTCCTCCCACATCACGTGGGTCCACTCGTCATCGACCATGTTGACCTCGGGCTTGAGGCCACTCACCGACGCCGTGAAGTTCCTGATGCGCTCGGTCTGCCATCCGGGCTTCGACGCCATCTCCCGGAAGGCCTTCTCGTCGGTGGGCGACTGGTTGCGCACACCCACGAACGCCGGAGTGCGCTGGAACACGTAGAGCTCCTTGGCCGCCTCGGCCAACTGCGGAACGACCTGCACGGCGGTGGCACCGGTACCGATCACGGCCACTCGCTTGTCGGCGAGCTTGTCGAGCCCGCCGCGAGGCGAACCACCGGTGTACGAGTAGTCCCACCGGCTGGTGTGGAACATCTTCCCCTTGAAGTTGGTGATGCCATCGATACCCGGAAGCTTGGCGTGGTTGAGCACACCGCCGGCGATGACGATGAACTTCGACGTGATCCGATCACCGCGGGTGGTGATCGTCGTCCACTTCGACGCGTCATCGTTCCATGCCATCTCGTCGACCTCGGTCTGGAACAACGCTCCTGCGTAGAGATCGAACGTGCGACCGATCAACTGGCAGTATTCGAAGATCTCGTAGGCACGGGCGTAGCGCATGGTCGGCATGTAACCGGTGTCCTCGAGCAAGGGCAGGTAGCAGTACGACTCGACGTCGCACATGCAACCCGGATAGCGGTTCCAGTACCAGGTGCCACCGAAGTCACCGGCCTTCTCGATGATCCGGAACGAGTCGATGCCCTGCTTGCGCAGGTTGGCTGCGGCCATCATCCCGCCGAAGCCGGCGCCGATGATCACGACCTCAACATCGTCGACGATGGGATCGCGGGTGATGGGTTCGACATAGGGATCGGCATCGAACGCGGCGTACTTGCCCGTGAGATCCGAGTACTGCTTGCGGCCGTCGGGTCGCAACCGCTTCTCCCGTTCGACGCGGTACTTCTCACGGGCTTCCTCGAGCGTCAGTTGGCCATCGGCGGAGGTCATGTCGGCACGTCCTTGCGTAAGGGGAACGGCCTGACGATAGCGACCGCCCGGTACCGTCCGGACCGTGCCCGCACCCAGCCTGTCCTTCCGCTTCGCCACCATCGACGATGTGGGGGCGGTGGTCGATCTGGTGCAGTCCGCCTACCGGGGTGAGCGCAGCCGTCAGGGCTGGACCACCGAGGCCGACCTGATCGATGGGCAGCGCACGGACGCCGGGCTGGTGACCGCCACCCTCACCCGCGGGGACACGGCCATCCTGCTGGCCGAGGAGCCCGGAGCCGGCCGACTGGTGGGCTGCGCCGAGCTCTCGATCTACGAGGGGCCGGGCGGGGGCGGATACTTCGGGATGTTCGCCGTGGAGCCCACCCTCCAGGGTCGAGGGATCGGCGGCGCCGTTCTCGACGAGATCGAGCGGATCGTGCGCGACGACTGGACCCTCGATCGGCTGGTGCTGGTCGTGCTCAGTGTGCGGACCGAGATGATCGATCTCTACCTCCGGCGGGGATTCGTGCCCACCGGAGAGATGCACCGGTTCCCCTATGACGAACCTCGCTACGGCAACCCGAGACGTGACGATCTCGAACTGCTGGCGATGGCCAAGGACTTGCGCACGCCGGGGAGGTGAGGACTCGATCCGGTCAGTCAGCGACCACGTGGCCGGTCGTCGACTTCGCATCGGGACACGAGATGGTGCGCTGTGCGAGCGTGCAGGCGAGTGAGCGGGATCCGTCGAAGTCGTACTGATCGATGGTCCACTCGCCGGCCGCCGATCCTGCGGTGGCGATCGCGTAACCGTACTCGACCCGGGTCCACACGAGCGTCGGACGCGGATAGGGCTCGAGCGTGCTCACCATGCGCGATCCGTCCATGCGAGCGAGTGGACCGAACGGTGGAACGACGTAGCCCGTCGCCGGCTCGACGAGCGCACCACCGTTGCCGACGACGATCGACGCCGGTTGACCCGGCACCTGAATCACCTGGGCCAGATGCAGGTGACTGGAGATGAGGAGGTCGTAACGATCGATCAGCCCGTACGACGCGACCATCTGTCCATCCGAGGTCCACGGATCGACGAGTGGATCGTCCTTCGGCATGAGGTTCATGCTCACCATGCCGAAGATCGGACGGTGCGTCTGCAGCCACGTCTCGACGCCGGGACTGGGCGGCGAGAGGTCGAAGGCCTGCTGGTACATCGTCCGTTGTGACTCGATCCAAGGCGTGAGTTCCCGATCGGTGCCGTAGGCCGAATCGACCATGGCCACGCGCAGGTTCCGTCCCTTCGCCACCGGGACCTCGAACGTCCACGCCGGCGTCGTCTGTGGCGGCGGAGCCTTGAGTCCGGACTCGGTCACGACGGGATCGCAGGTGGTCATCGAGTCAGGGAAGACATCGAGGTACAGGAACCAGCCATTCCCGCCACGTCCGCAGTCCTCATGATTCCCGCGAAGGAAGGCGATCGGAGCGATGGGGAAGATCGCCTGGACCGGATCGAAGAACTCCTGGACCCACCCGAGGTCGGTCTCGCTGAACGGGAATCCATCCGCAGGACCGAGTGTGCCGGCGCAGCGATCCGCGTACTTCTCAGGACACGCGATCTCTCGATAGACGTAGTCGCCCGGGTCGAAGATCAGATCGGGCTTGGCGGCAACGATGTTCTCGGCGATCTTCGGCAACGGCCACTCGTTCGGGTCGTTGCAGTTCTGGACCCTCGAGTCGTCGATTCGGCATCCACTGTCGGCGAACAATGCGATGGTGCGCACCTCGGACGGCATCGCCGCCGGGATCACCCGACCCTCGATCGAGGCCGACTCCAGACCGACCGGAAGTACGGCACTGCAGGCGAGGATCGTCGAGAAGACCGGGGCGGCATTCGGTCCCGGGAGACGGGGTGTCATCGGGATCTCGATGGGCCCATCGGAACCGGTGGCATCGACCTGCGGACACCCACCCTTCGCATCGACGAGCACCCGCGCCAAGAGTTGCGATTGGGACACCTGCGTCGGCGCCACCAAGGTGAAGGCGGCGTAGACGCGACGTGGCGCGGCCGAGTCGGTACTGCGCCACCAGACCACGCCACCGATCACGGCCACGAGCACGGCAGCGGCAACAGCGATCGGGGCGACGACCTTCTTCGTCATCGCCCGCAATGTACAGGTCCACTTCGCCGGTCAGCGAGTCAACACGAACCGGCCGCGACGGCCGCCCGCTTCGAGCGCAGCGTGGGCGGTCGATGCGTCGGCAACGGGTATCTCGGCGGCCACCCGCAACGTCACCCGGCCGTCCTCGACCAGTCGACGCAACTCGTCGAGACTGTCGGTGGCGCGGACGTAGTCACGCACCCACACCGGATGGGCGGTGACGTTGCGGGTGGCCGCCGAGATACCCGTTGCCGACGCATCGACCGCCCACGCTGCGCTCGAAGCGGGCGGCCGTCGCGGCCGGTTCGTGTTGACTCGCTGACCG
>JBJTGD010000256.1:0-2078 GCA_046093735.1 Acidimicrobiia bacterium
CTGTTCCCGCCCGGGCACCCTGCCCCGGACCCGTCGCCGCGCCCCCCGGATCCCCATGGCCTGCGCTCGGGCGCTGCCCACCGGCCGCAACCGCCTGACCGGACTGCGGTTGCTCGACGCCGTGGAGAAGGCGCACCCGACCGAGCCGCACTGGTACCTCGCCCTGCTGGGCGTCGACCCGTCACGGCAGCGGAGCGGCCTGGGCTCGGCGTTGCTCCGACCGGTGCTGGAGCAGTGCGACGAATCGGGAGCGGCGGCGTACCTGGAGACGCAGAAGCCCGACAACCTCGCCTACTACGCCCGCTTCGGATTCGAGGAGCGCGACCGGATCACCGTGGGCGACAGCCCACCGGTGTGGCTGCTGTGGCGCGACCCCCGGACGTGACCGTCGAGCACCGTACGTTCTGTCGCGTCTGCAACGCGATGTGCGGTCTGGTGGTGACCACCGTCGACGACCGGGTGACACGCGTCCGCGGCGACGACGACCATCCGCTGTCCCGCGGCTACTCGTGCCCCAAGGGTCGGGCCATCGGCGAGTTGCACCATGCGCCGCACCGACTCGATCACCCGCAGGTCGGTCGGGGTGACGATCGGCGGCGCTGGTCGTGGGACGAGACCCTCGACGATCTGTCGGCGCGTCTCGACTCGATCCGCACCACGATCGGTCCCGATGGCATCGCCATGTTCCTGGCCAGTGGCTCGGCCTTCGATGCCGCTGGACGACGGGCCGCCGAGCGTTTCCTGCGCCTCATCGGCTCGCGCCAGAAGTACACGGCCACCACCATCGACACGCCGTGTCGCCCTCTTGTCGCCGAGTCGATGGGCGGATGGTCCGGACTCACTCCCCTGTGGGACGAGGAGTCGGCGTCGTTCCTGCTGCTCATCGGATCGAATCCGGTGGTGTCGCACGGACACTCCAACGCCATGCCCGATCCTGTGCGTCGGCTGCGACGGTTCCGTGACCGGGGTGGTGAACTGGTGGTCGTCGATCCCCGTCGCACCGAGACAGCAACCATGGCCGACACACATCTCGCCATACGACCGGGCACCGATTGGCTGCTGTTGGCGTGGTTGGTGCGCGAACTGATCGGCGAACGTGCCGAGGTCGACGGCCTCCGGGTCGCGCTGGCCCCGCTGACCCTCGACCTCGTGGCCCGACACACCGACCTCGATGCCGGATCGATCACGGCTCTGGCGGAATCGATCCGTCGCCATGGACGCATCAATGCCCTCACCGGCACGGGAAGTTCGATGTCGGCCCACGCCGACGTGGCCGAGTACCTGCTGTGGGTCCTGCTGGCCGTCACCGATTCCTTCGACGTGCCCGGTGGCATGTGGTTCAACCCCGGGTTGTTGTCGCGTCTCGACGAACGCGACCTGCCCGTCGGCGACGGTCGACCCGGCGCCGGTCCACCCAGCGCGCCCCACCTGCCCCGACGCTTCGACGAGTGGCCGTGTGTGGGGCTCCTGCACGAGATCGAGAGCGGCAATGTCCGCGCCCTCGTGGTGGTGGGCGGCAATCCGGCGTTGGCCTTCCCCGACACCGCGCGCACCAGGCGGGCGTGGGCTTCGATCGACACCCTCGCCGTGCTCGACATCGTCCCCACCGCCACCACGGCACTGGCCACCCATGTGCTCCCCGCCACCGACCAGCTGGAACGGGCCGACACCACGTGGCTGCTCGATACCTACCAACTGGCGGTGGCCGGTCAGTACACCGACGCCGTGGTGTCACCCCGGGCCGAGCACCGACCGGTGTGGTGGACCATGGGCGTGGTGGCCGAGCGCCTCGGCCTCGATCTGTTGGGCGCTCCGGTCGATTCGATCACCGAGGTCGATCTGCTGGCGCCGATCCTGCGCCGCAGTGCGTGTGGCGCCGATGCGTTCCTCGACGCGCCGTCGGGTGTGGTGGTGTCCGGCCCCGTGCACGGCTGGGTCACCGAGCGGGTGCTGCCCGACGGACGCTGGCGTCTGGAACCTCCTGATCTGCTGGCCGCAGTGCGCAGCACACTCGACGCGATCGAGGCCACCACGCCCATGGACCACCACACCGGTCGGTGCTCGGCCCGGGGTGACAC
>JBJTGD010000257.1:0-13002 GCA_046093735.1 Acidimicrobiia bacterium
TCGGGGCTCATCGCCTGCCAGTTGGACGCGTTGTCAGAGCAGTCGATAGCCCCGCATATCGAGATAGTCGTGGTGGACGACGCATCGGAGGATTCGACCGCCAGCGTCGTCGAATCATGGGCTGACCGTCATCCTGCACAGAGTCTGACTCTGCTCCGCCGCGATCGCCGAGGTGGTGTCAATGCATCTCGGAACGCTGGCATCAATATGGCGAGGGGTCCCTTCATCCTTCTCTGTGACGGAGATGACGTGGTCGCTCCAGGGTGGGCCGAGGTACTCGTATCCAAACTCGAAGCTCGCGCAGGGCTGCCGGTTCTCGTCACAGGCCCATGTGTCGCCCTGAACGCCGAGGGTCGACCGTCCGAACAGGTTCTGTTCGATCGTCTGATGGTGCGAGACCGGCAGTACATGCTCGGTGGCAATGGTGGATTCCCTCGTCAACTCGCAATCGAGATCGGTGGCTTCGACGAACAGATGTTCAACGGTGGCACCGAGGTCGATTTCTCACTGCGCGCGTTCGACGTCGGTGCGACGGTCGTCCACTGCGAGGAGGCGGTCATCGGCTACCGCATTCCCTCGGGTGGCGCCGCGCTGCTCGTCCGCGAGTTCCGGCGATCGAGAGGACGTGCGTATCTCGCAATGCGCCACGGTCCGAAGTACGGGATCGATCGTCGATTCGATGCGTTCATGACTCCGTGGCGACACGCGGCAGGATCGGTGATCGGGCTGCTCCGTGGCTCAGGATCGCTCGGAGCCTCGATCAGACTGTGCGTCAGCGCGATCGGGATGACACTTTGGGGTCTCGTCTTCCTCTGGAGGCGACCACTGCCCCGACTCGGCCTGAGGGATGGTCACGACTCGGACGTGCGGTAATCCCCGAACTTCGTGTCGCGCTTCGACAGCGCAGCAGTCAGTCCACCCTCGGAATCCTTCTCGGCGATGAAGGCCTGGAACGTCTCGGTGCCCATGGTCAGCGCGCACAACTCCGTGCCCTGACGAATGGAGGTGGGGAACCCGGCCACGGCCATCGCTCGGTGCACCGTGCGCTTGTTGATCTGCGCGATGTCGGTGGGGATCATGGCGATCCGCTCGGCCTTCTCCAGCACGCGCGCGTCGAGTTCGTCGGCCGGGAACGACCGGGTGGCGAAGCCCGATCGGGCCGCTTCCTCGCCGCTGATCCAGTCGCCGGTGAGCATCAGCTCCATCCCCAACTTCGGACCGAGCAGCCACGCGTGCCACTGCATGTCCGGCGTACCGAAGCGCACCGCCGGGTAGCCGATGCGCGCGTCATCGGCGACATAGACGAGGTCACAGCCCGTGGCCAGTTCGGTGCCGCCGGCGAGGCAGTAGGAGTGGATCTGGGCGATCACCGGCTTGGCGAGGTCCCAGATGGACATCCACGTCTCGGTCACTTCGCGCGGATAGCTCCCCAGCCCCTCGGCCGACGAGTAGGCCGGTGGCTCGCCGTCGGTGGGGCTACCGGCGAGGTCGTAGCCCGCCGAGAAGCACTTGCCCGCGCCCCGGATGATGGTGACGCGCACTGCGTCGTCACGGTCGGCGGCTCGGAGCGCATGCATGATCTCGCGCCGCATGGTGGCCCCGAGTGGATTGCGTCGATCCGGGTCATTGAGCGTCACGCGTCGCACCATCGGTGCCGGCTCGTCGACGATGATCTTGGCGTAGGTCGTTGCTGCTGCCATCGTTCCCCCTCGGTGATGAGTGGATCGATCGTGGCACGCCGCTCGGGCGCGGACCAACGCTGCGGATCAGACCGGTCCGAGGCAGAGGGTGGTTCGACCGTCGGGCAGGGCGATCGGGGTCCCGGTCGGACAGGGTCTCGGCGAGTCGACGACGGCCACGATCCGACCGCTGACCGGTTCGCTGCACGGTCGGGCGAAGGCGAGACGTCCGATGGAGGACGCCGCCACCATCACGCAGTCCCCCACTTTCCAATCCGGGAGGGTCGACGCCGTGCTCACCGTTGACTGGGTCGATGCGCTCGAGGATCCGCCCGAGGCGGCGTAGGCGCTCCCCACCACGACGGCCAGGACGGCGACCAGGAACAGCACGAGTCCGACCCACGCCCAACCGGTGGCCGGTGTGGGCGGTGCTTCATCGGGAACGCCGACCCAGTCGGTGACGATGCGCGTGCGCGGAGCGGCTGGGGTGCTGGTGGCCCGGGGCAGGTCTTCGCCCCGTCGTCGTCGGTCGTAGTCGGCTCGTCGCTTCTCGTCGCCGAGGACGTTCCATGCCGCATTGGCCTCGCGGATCGTGCGCGCGGCGCCCGCGCGGGCCGACGGATCGGCCGCCACACGATCGGGGTGAGTGGAACGGGCAATGGCCACGTAGGCCCGTCGGATGGTCTCTCGATCGGCGTCAGGGTGAACGCCGAGCACTGCGTAATGGTCGGGGTCGGCGCTCATGGCGTCACCGCAATCGGACGGCGATCTCGTTGGCCAGCAGTCGACCCTCCGCCGACAGACGGACGCGATCGCCGTCGATCGCCAGCAATTCGCCCAGGAGTTCGAGGTCCTCGTCATCGAGGGTGGAGCGGTCCACACCGGCCGACGTGCGCAGCGCCAGTTGCAGACCCTCGATGCGTCGACGCTCGCCGTCGAGGGTCTCGGATGAGGCCTCCACGGTGACACCGTCGTGTACGGCGGCGATGTAGCGCTCGGGAGTGCGCACGTTCCACCAGCGACGTCCGTCCCGATGCGAATGGGCGGCGCACCCGAATCCCAGATAGTCACCCTGGTTCCAGTAGAGGAGGTTGTGCCGGCATTCCTGTCCGGGTCGCGCCCAATTGGAGATCTCGTAGTTCACGAAGCCCGCAGCGGTGAGCAGTTCCTCGGCCAGCAGGTAGGCGTCGGCCTGCCGATCGTCGTCGGGATGACGCAACGGGTCGTCGGCCAACGGCGTTCCCGCCTCCACCGTCAGCGCATAGGCGCTCACGTGATCGGGTGCGAGATCGATGACCCGCTCGAGGGTGACCCGCCAGTCGTCGAGGGTCTCGGTGGCGGCGCCGTAGATCAGGTCGAGATTGAGTCGCTCGATTCCTCCAGCCCGGGCGAGCGCCACCGCTCGAGCCACGTCGGCCGTGTCGTGCTCACGACCGAGTGAGGCGAGCACATGGGGCACCATCGACTGCACCCCGAACGACAACCGGTCGACGCCGACATCGCGATAGGCCTCCACATGACGAGACGTGACCGATTCTGGATTGCACTCCACGGTCATCTCACAACCGTCGACCGTGGGGATCTCGGCGAGGATCCCCGCCAATCGTTCGGGATCGACCAACGAAGGCGTTCCCCCGCCGACGAACACCGAGGTGGCCTCGACCAGTCGGCCGTCGGTGACGGCGCGCGCGAGGTCGAGGCGCACGGCGTCGAGGTACTCGTCGTGGAGATGATGACGATCGCTCCATGTGGCGAACGCGCAGTAGTCGCATCGGCGAGAGCAGAACGGGACGTGCACGTAGACACCGAACGACGTCGTCACGATGGCCTCACCTGACGCCGGTCGCTCATGAGCGTCGCGGCGGCGATCGCCGCCGTCTCGGCCCGCAGCACGGTGGAACCGAGACCGACCGAGGGCAGCGCGGTCTCGCTCTCCGCCCATCCACCCTCCGGTCCGACCAGAACGGTCGTGTGCTCGGCCGTCACCGGCGGGCCACCCATCTCGCACCGCACGGCACCGGGACGGGCGGCGACCTCGGCGAAAGACACGATCGGCGAGACGTCGGGGAACCACGTCCGTCGGCTCTGCTGGGCGGCCTCCCGGGCCACCGTGCGGAGGCGGGCGGTGTGGCGAGCGATCGAATCCTCGTCCCATCGCACCACCGAACGCTCGGCCACGAAGGGCACGATCTCGTCGATGCCGAGCTCGGTCAGCTTCTGGACGACCAGTTCGGGCTTCTGTCCCTTCACCAGGGCGAAGGCGAGGACGAGGCGTGGGGCAGGAGGTGGGTCGCACTCGATCGGACCCTCCACCTGCAGCGCGGGACCGTAGGCGCACCATCTCCACGCGCCGCGACCGTCGGTGACCGACACGGCGTCACCGACGCGCAACCGGCGCACCCGACCGAGATGGTGGTGCTCATCATCGGACAGCACCGGTGCGGCGATGTCCTCGACCAGCACATGTGGTGCCGTGCCCCCGGGACGCGACGGGAAGGCTCGATCGGTCAACGACTGAACGCGCCGCGCAGTCGGGCCAACAGCCCGTGCTCGGGCGGATCGAGGTGTTCGCCGCGCAGCTCGGCGAGGTGCACGAGGAGGGCGCGCTGTTCATCGTCGAGATCGACCGGTGTCTCCACCACGAGTTGCACCACGAAATCGCCCCGACCCCTCCCCCGCAGTCTCGGCACGCCACGGCCCCGGAAGCGGAACTGATCGCCGGTCGCCGCCCCGGGGGCGATCTCCAGCTCCTCGGTCCCGTCGAGGGTGTCGATCGCCAGTCGGGTGCCGATGGCCGCTTGGGTGAAGGCGATGGTGAGGGTCATGTGGACCTCGTCGTCGGCCCGGGTGAACACCGGATCTGGGGCCACCCGCACGTGGACGTAGAGGTCGCCCGTGGCGCCGCCTCGGGGGCCGACGGCGCCCCGACCGGTCAGCCGCAGGGTGGCGCCGGTGTCGACACCGGCGGGCACCTCGACCGTGTAGGAGCGCTCCTCGATGTGTCGACCCTCGCCAGCGCACTGGGGACAGAGATGCTCGATGACCGAACCGATGCCGTTGCAGCGATCGCACGGACCGGCCGTGACCATCTGGCCGAGGATGGACTGACGCACCCGGCGAACCTGACCGGTCCCGCCGCAGTCCCCGCATCGCTGGGGACGGGAACCGGCGGCCGCACCGCTGCCCTCGCAGTCCTCACAGGGCACAGCGGTGCGCACGCTCACGTCGGTCTCGCAACCGAAGACGGCCTCGACGAATGACAGATCGGCGATCGCCTCGACATCGGCCCCCCGCGGTGGTCCGCTCGGGCCGCCACCGAACGAGGATCCGGCGTTGAAGAACATGTCGAAGATATCGCCGAGGCCCCCACCGAAGGGTGCTCCGGCCCCCGCTGGTGCATCGCCGTACATGTCGTAGTGCTGGCGACGTTGCGGATCGGAGAGAACCTCGTAGGCCAGCGCCACTTCCTTGAACCGCGCCTCGGCCTCGGCATCACCCGGATTCACATCGGGATGCAGCTCCCGCGCTCGACGACGGTACGCACGCCGGATGTCATCGGCGCTGGCGCCCCGAGCGACACCGAGCACTTCGTAGTGATCGGACATCTCAGCCCTCGCTCAGTCGGCGACCGAGACGGTCGGCGACGACCGCCACGGCCGACAGCGCCTGGTCGTAGTGCATCCGGGTGGGCCCGAGCACCCCGATGGTGCCGGCCGGCTCACCGTCGACGAGGTCGGGCGCCACCACCAACGAGCAGTCGGCCAGCGCCTCGTTCCCGGTCTCCCGGCCGATGGCGACGGACAGCCCGCGCCGCAGAACATCCTCCAGTAACCCCACCACCACGAGCTGCTGTTCGAGGATGCGCAGGATCTCACTGACCGTGCGCACCGCGTCGAAGGCCGACACCATCTCCGACGTACCGCCGATGAACACCTGATCGTCGTGACGGTGCTCGCCCCGCAGCGCGTCCAGCGCCGCGGCCACGAGTGCATCGACGGCACCGCCACCATCGGACGGGCCGAGATCGGCGATGGAGGCGAGTGTCCGACCGACCACCACCGTGGACAGGCGCACGCCGGCCGCGTTCACCGTCAACTCGTCGACGTCCTCGACCAGATCGATCGTGTGCTTCTCGATGGCACCGTTGGAGAGGACCCCGACCACCAACACGACGCGGGGCGCCAGACCGACCAACTGCACCGAGCGGATGGTGGCCACCTCGTGCTGAGGTGCCACCACCACTGCGGCATAACTGGTGAGCGACGAGAGCAGACGCGACGTGTCGGCCAGCATCCGCTCCAGCTCGCCGTGGGTGTGGGAGAAGAACGAGCGGACCTGTTGGGCTTCGGTGGCTCCGAGCCGTCCGGGACCACCGAGTTGGTCCACGAAGAACCGGTACCCCTTTTCGGTGGGCACCCGACCGGCGCTGGTGTGGGGTTGGGCGAGATAGCCCTCGGCCTCCAGCACGGCCATGTCGTTGCGGACGGTGGCCGACGACACGTTCACCCCGGGGGCCGAGGCGACGTGACTCGACCCCACCGGTTGGGCGGACTCGATGTATTCGGCGACCACCGCTCGCAGGATGGTGGCCTTGCGTTCGTCGAGCATGGCGTACCTGACGGGGACGACGGGACTCCCCGAAGCCTACCGCCGGTAGGGCTCGATCAGCAGTCCCGACCTGCGAGTGCCAGCCCTCAGTCGTCGAGGCGGAGGGCGGAGACGAAGGCCTCCTGGGGCACTTCCACACGACCGATGTTCTTCATGCGCTTCTTGCCCTCCTTCTGCTTCTCGAGCAACTTGCGCTTTCGGGAGATGTCACCGCCGTAGCACTTGGCCAACACATCCTTGCGCTTGGCCTTGACGGTCTCGCGGGCGATGATGCGCCCGCCGATGGCGGCTTGGATGGGGACGTCGAAGAGTTGGCGCGGGATGAGTTCCCGCAACTTTTCCGTCATCCGCTGCCCGTAGGAGTACGACTTGTCCTTGTGCACGATCATGCTGAAGGCATCGACCGGTACCGCATTGAGCAGGATGTCGACCTTCACGAGCGTCGATTGTCGATAGCCCGCCGGTTCGTAGTCGAGCGACGCGTAGCCCTGGGTGCGACTCTTGAGATGGTCGAAGAAGTCGGTCACGACCTCGGCGAGAGGGAGCTCATAGACGAGTTCCATGCGCTCCGGCGACAGGTACTCGAGCTTGATCATCTCGCCCCGTCGCGACTGGCACAGCTCCATCAGCGTGCCGGTGTAGTCGGTGGGCGTGAGGATGGTGGCCCGCAGGAACGGCTCGTCTATCGACTCCACCTCGGCCGCCGGGGGCAGCTCGCTCGGATTGTCGATCCTCATCTCCTCGCCGTTCGAACGGTGCACCACGTACTGCACCGACGGCGCAGTGGCGATGAGTGACAGACCGAACTCGCGCTCGAGGCGCTCGCGGACGATCTCCATGTGCAGCAGACCGAGGAACCCGCAGCGGAAGCCGAATCCGAGCGCGCCGGAACTCTCGGGCTGGAACGTGTACGACGAATCGTTGAGACGGAGCTTCTCCAGCGCCTCGCGCAGCGCCGGGAACTCGTCACCGTCCACCGGGTACAGGCCGCAGAAAACCATCGGCTTGGGCTCTTCGTAGCCCTCGAGTGCAAGAGCCGGATTGGCGGCGGTGGTGATCGTCTCGCCCGACCGGGCGTCGCCCACGTCCTTTATGCCGGCGATGAGGTACCCGACCTCGCCGGCACCCAACGAGGCGACCGGCGTGGGGTCGGGCGTGCGCACCCCCACCTCGTCGGCGTCATGGGTGGCCCCGGCCTGCACGAAGCGGAGTCGAGCCCCGGTGCTCATGGTCCCGTTCATGACCCGCACCGACGACACCACGCCCCGGTACTGGTCGAAGTGCGAGTCGAAGATGAGTGCCTGGAGCGGGGCGTCGGAATCTCCCTCGGGCGGCGGCACCCGATCGATCACGGCGTCGAGGAGCTGCTCGACGCCTTCGCCGGTCTTGGCGCTGATCCGGAGGATCTCCTCTGCGGGGATCCCGAGCACCTTCTCGATCTCGGCCGCGTAGCGGTCCGGATCGGCCGCCGGCAGGTCGATCTTGTTGAGGGCGGCGACGATCTCCAGATCGTGCTCGAGGGCCAGATAGCAGTTGGCCAGGGTCTGGGCCTCGATGCCCTGCGCGGCGTCGACCAGCAGGATCGCGCCCTCGCAGGCCGCCAACGATCGGCTCACCTCGTAGCCGAAGTCGACGTGACCCGGGGTGTCGATGAGGTGGATCACGTGCCCGGCGTGCTCCAGCCGGACGCTCTGGAGCTTGATGGTGATCCCCCGCTCGCGCTCGAGATCCATCGAATCGAGGTACTGGGCCCGCATCTCCCGGGGATCCACGGCACCACACAGTTCGAGGAGGCGGTCCGCGAGCGTGGACTTGCCATGGTCGATGTGGGCGATGATGCAGAGGTTGCGGAAGCGATCGAGGGCGGCCACGCCGGCGGATCCTTGCGGGAGGGGGTCGGCTGAGCCTAGACGGACCGCATGTGACCCGGACCGGGACCCACCGCTATGCTCTGCGACTCGTGTGCGGGCCCTGCCTGCGCCCGCATCCGTCGACCCGAGGACTCCCGTGGCGAACATCAAGAGCCAGATCAAGCGCAACCGCCAGAACGAGGCCCGTCGCCTCCGCAACAAGGCCGTCCGCTCCGAGCTCAAGACCCGTACCAAGCGGGCGCTGGCTGCCGGTCAGGCCGGGGCGACCGACACCGACGAGCAGTTGCGTCTGGCCATCAAGCGCATCGACAAGGCCGCCGCCAAGGGTGTCATCCACAAGAATCAGGCCGCTCGACGCAAGAGCCGTCTGATCGCGCGCGTCAACGCCGCCGCGAAGTAGCTCCGCTCCGACGATTGCGGTCGGCCAGTCGGGCGACCAGGACCTCCATCACCAGTTCGGGTGGCCATGCCGTCGCGCCCCGCAGGTCGAGATCGGCGGCGGCCAGCAGGTCGATGATCCCGGCCAGGCGGTCCGAGCCCAACCGCCGGGCCCCGTCGAGCGCCTTGCGCGCCGGGAACGTGCTGCCCTTGATGGCCAGCGCCGCCGCAGCCGCCTTCTCGTTGCCGATGGTGGGATCGTCGACACGGACCATGCGCAGATAGTGCGTGGTGAGGGTGGACATCACCTGCAACGGATGACGCCCTCCCCCGTCGAGCATCCGGTGCAGCACGGACACGGCGAGCGCAGGATCACCGGCGTCGATGGCATCGGTGAGATCCCACGGCGCCACGTCGCCACTGGCGCCGAGGTAGGGCTCGATGTCCGGTGCCGAGACCTTGGCCCCTGCGCCGAACACCGCGGTGAGGGTCTCGAGGAGGCCGGGGAGACGGCCGATGTCCTCACCGAGATGGTCGGCGATGAGCCGCCGGGCGGCGGCGTCGAACCGCAGGGAGGATTCACCGAGGCGGTCGCCGAGCCACTCGGCCGACTTCCGACCCGGGGCGGAGTCGACCACCACCCCACCAACGGTGGCGATGGCGTCGAGGAGCGATTTCGGAACGGCTGACGTGCGGGCCGCGCGGTTCGGTCGAGGATCCTTCTCCCACACCAGCACCAATGGGTTGAGGCCCTCGGGCTCGGCGAGGAGTTCCACGAGCGGCGCCACCGCGTCCTTGGTGGAGAACACACCGGCGTTACGCACCACGACCATGCGACGATCGGTCAGGAACGGTGGCGTCTGCAACGCATCGAGCACGACGGCCATCCCGTAGCCGCCGTCCTCGGCCACGAGATCGTCGATGGTGAACTCGTCGACCAGCAGCGCGCGGTCCTCGTCACCGACGAAGGCGTCGACGAATCGCTTGACCGCCTCCGCCAACAACGATTCCTCGTCGCCCTTGAACAGGACACAGGGCAGGGAGGGATCGACGTCCATCACGCCGCGAGGACAGCCGCCATCACATCGGCCACCCGGCGACCGTTGCGCACGTCGTGGGCGCGCAGGACGCGACACCCCAGGGCGATGCCCAGCGCATGGGCCGCCATCGTGCCGTCGCCCGCCGAACCGCGCTCCACATCGAGCAGCGTCCACAGGAAGCGCTTGTTCGAAGCCGACAGGAAGACCGGGAAACCGAGCGACACCAGCGCATCGGAGGCTCGCAACAGGATCTTCGACTGCTCCTCGGTCTTGCCGAGGTCCAACCCGGCGTCGACCATGATCCGCTCCGCCGGGATACCGGCCGCCATCGCCCGGGCGGCCCGATCGGCGAGGAAGTCGCGCACCGACACCACGACATCGTCGTAGTGCGGATCGGGATCGGGCACCCGGGGCGCCAGTCGGATGTGTGTGGCCACCACCGAGGCACCGGCTCGGGCGCACACGTCGAGGTAGTCGGGATCGGCGAAACCGCTGATGTCGTTGCCCACGCAGGCGCCAGCCTCGAAACAGGCGGCCGCCACCGAGGCCCGCCAGGTGTCGACCGAGAGGGGCAGGTCGAAGCGGGTGCGCAATGCCTCGATGGCGGGCACCACGCGCTCGAGTTCCTCGGCCTCGGTCACCTCCTCGCCCGGACCAGCCTTCACTCCCCCGACGTCGAGGAAGTCGGCCCCGTCGACGACCAGCTGCTCGGCCTTGCGCAGGAAGTCGTCGAAGGCGAAGTACGAACCCTGGTCGTAGAACGAATCGGGCGTGCGGTTGAGGATCCCCATGACCACGGCGCGATGGGTGATGTCGAAGCGGGTTGGGCCGAGATCGAGGAACACGTCCGGACCCTATCGCCGCCCTCTCAGGTGACCGGGTGATCGGCGTGGCGTCGTCGCCGAAGGGCGAGCCGCACCCCGACCATCACCGTCGCGCCGAGCACCGCCACCGGACCGACACCCACCGTCGGCAGCGACGATGCGACGCGCGCCACTCCGATGATCCACCACAGGCCGAGGCGCGCCGGCACCAACAAGGCGGTGGCCACCGGCCCACCGAGCACTCCGGCCACCAGTCCCACCGACGACCCCCACATCATCACCAGACCGGCCACCGGCTCCACCAGCACATTGGCCGGCACGGCGACGAGCGGCATCGGTCCGAAGCGCGGGATCAGCACCGGCGCCACACCCAACTGGGCCGCGATGGTCACGGCCAGGATCGCCCGCAGCTGCGCCGGGCCCCGGAGCCGACGTTCGATCGGCGCCGCCATCAGCACGATCCCGGCCGAAGCGGCCACGCTCAACTGGAAGCCGATCGATCGCGTCAGCAAGGGGTCGAGGAGGATGAGGGCGCACACCGCGATGGCGAGGATCCGGCGGCCGTCAGCGGGACGACCATGCACCACCGCCAACGCCGAGACGGTGGCCATCGCCGAGGCACGCAGCACCGAGGGTTCGAAACGGGTCACCGAGACGAAACCGACGAGCACGAGCATGGTCGCCGCCATCCGCCATCTCCGGCCCAGCCTCGACAGCACCGGCTCGACCAGCACCATCACGAACACGAGGTTCTGTCCGCTGACGACGAGGAGATGGGACAGACCGGCGGCCCGGAACCACTCGGTGACCTCGTCGGAGCGACCCCGGTCGTCGCCCAACACGAATCCGGTGTACACGGGTCGCTGTTCGGCAGGGAGACCCTGTGCGCCGTTCACGATCGACGCGCGAATGGCGTTGGGCACCCACATCGTCCAGTGCGTCTCCCCGATAGATCGCACACGTTCGGCGGCGATCCGGGCCCGAACGTGCCGCCACTGCTGAGCGGGGCGGGGCGGACCGAGGTCGCCCTCCATCCAGACGACATCGCCGGCCGATCGCTCGGACACGACCCGACCGGCCGGGCCCCATGCCACCAGTTCCATCCGGCCCACCTCGGTCCGCACATCGACGGACACACCAGTTCCCCGGGTCACCGGATCACTCGCCAACACCGCTTCACCCGACCATCGCGTCGCAGCGAGCGGTTCGAGACCCGACATCGCATTGCCGGCGAACACCGTGACGGACGCTGCCACCAGAGCCACCACCAGCACCGGTCGTCGCACGACGGCGAGCGCACCGAGCCCGGCGACGCCGACCACCATGGGGACATCGACCGGGAACCACGACGCGATCCACGCCGCGGCAGCGGCGGCGAACGGGAGCCAACGTCGCACTTCGATCGGACGACGCACGTCCTCAACCGGCGGTCACGAGATCCCTGATGGCATCGATGCGGGAGCGGGTGAGACCCTTCACGCGACCCAGCGCCTCCACATCGGCGAACCGACCGCGTCGTTCCCGGTCGGAGACGATGGCTGCGGCCAGCACCGGACCGATGCCGGGCAGCGTGTCGAGTTGCTCGACAGTGGCTGGATTGATGTCGATGACCGTCGGGCCTCCGGCTCCGGCCGCACCAGTCGTTGCCGTGGCCGACGGAGCGGGTTCACCGAGGCGCGGGAACCACACCCGCTGTCCGTCGACCAGCGCAGCCGCCAGATTCACGCGATCGAGGTCGAGGTCGAGTGTCGGTCCTCCCGCTCGTTCGAGCAGATCGACCACACGCGATCCCATTGGCAAACGGTGCACTCCCGGCGAACGCACCGCGCCGGAGGCCTGCACCACGAGTCCGGGGCGACTGGTCGATGTGGTCGCCGCGGGGATGGTGACCACCGGTGGGTGTGACGACGACGCCGTGGGGGACCGCACGATGAGGGCTGCGGCCACCACCGCCACGGCCACCAGAACTGCGCCGGCCGCCAGCACGAGGGCCGGGCGCTCACGCACGAACGACCGGACGACACGCGCCCAGGACGCCATCCACTCGGTGATCGCCACCGGGCGATGCGAGTCCTTCACCGCTTCGCGACCGGACCCGATCCCGTTCGACGCGAGGCGGCTGGCCGTCGAGCGGCTGGAGGACTGGAGCTCCGCGAGGGCCCGAGCGGCGGGATCGAGTTCCTCACCGACGAACGCCGAACCACCGCTGTTGTCCGCATCCGACCGACCGACCATGACCATCCCCTCGTCCGACCATCAGGGGAAGGTGGCTCGGCGAGGCTAGGGACCCGACGACGGCGACGACAGGGCCGAACGAGTCAGAACAGCCGCGACGTCAACTGCTTGCGCCTCGGCGAGGTGCGCGGATCCTCCGGGCCCAACAACTCGAGGAGGTCGATGAACTCCTGGCGGGCCGCCTCGTCGTCCTTCACCGTCTCCAGCAGCACCGACAGTCGGGCATCGATGTCGTCGGCCGAGGTGAACGAACCCCCGCTGCGCACATAGGCGGCGATGCGACGGGTCTCGGGCGACTCGGGAATGCGAGCGAGCAGCTCGAGGGCCTCGTCGCCGCGTTCGAGACCGGCCAGCAACTCCGCGAGAT
>JBJTGD010000258.1:0-15672 GCA_046093735.1 Acidimicrobiia bacterium
CGGCCAGGGTGAACGCCTTGAACGCCGAGCCGGTCTGCCGACCGGCCCCTCCCCCCTCGGTACCGACGGCGAGGTTCACCTTCGAGTACGGCCCGGATCCGTCGAAGTCGAACCCCCCGATCATGGCTCGCACCGCGCCGAGCTCGTCGACGGAGACGAGGGCCGCGGCCGGATCACCGGGGCGATCGAGGGTCCCGGTGACGGCCTCGGCCGCGGCACGTTGATCGTCGAGATCGAGGGTGGTGTAGACCCGCAATCCCCCGCCGTAGATCTGCGCATCGGAGAAGCCGTTGGTGCCGAGCCAATGACGGACGTAATCGACGAAGTAGGTGGTCCCCCATTCGGTGTGGGCCACGACACCGAAGGAGTTGCGCGTCGATCGCACGAGGACGTCGTCCCATCCGATCTGCTTCGCCGCCTCGGCCTCCGATCGGGTGATGGCACCGGTCTCGACCATGGCATCGAGCACCTGGGCGCGGCGGGCGCTGGCCCGCTGACGAGCCGCGGCCGACCGGGGATCGTTCTCGGGCAGTTGCGGATCCATCGACTCGGGCGAACGGATGATGCCGGCGAGGAACGCCGCCTGGGCCAACGTCAACTGATCGACGCTCCGCCCGAAGTAGGCGCGCGACGCCGCCTCCACCCCGTAGGCACCACGGCCGAGATAGATGGTGTTGAGGTAGCGGGTGAGGATCTCGGTCTTGGGGACGTCGCGTTCGATGCGCACCGCGAGGGCGGCTTCGCGGATCTTGCGGGTGATCGAGCGTTCACTGGTGAGATAAACGTTCTTGACGTACTGCTGGGTGATGGTCGATCCGCCCTGCGACACCCCACCGGCGCGGAGATTCGTCCACAGGGCGCGGACGATGCCGGCCGGATCGACTCCTCCGTGCTCGAAGTAGGTGCGGTCCTCGGCGGCCAGCACGGCGTCGACGAGCACGGGTGGGATGCTCGATGCATCGACCGTCGTCCGATCGACCCCGCCGGAGAGCTGCGCGATGGACGAAGCCGCATCGCACCCGGTGTTCACTCCTGCCGGACACAGGAACGTCGTCTGCACCAACGGCGGGTCGTCGTCGGGCAGTGGCACCTGGATGAGGATGAACCCGACACCGGTGGCCAGGACGATGCCGAGGAGTCCCGCGGCGAAGAGCCCCCGGCGATGACGCCAGAGGAGGGAACGACGGACTCCGTCAGGGCCGGTACGGGCCCGTGACGATCGCCGTCCGGTCGCGGCTGCGCCGCGGGGACGAGGGGACATGTGAAGGGGTCAGGCCGAACGGACCGGATTCAGGGAGAACGTACGGGCCAGATGGTTCCAATGGCACGCGGGGCACACTTCGACCACGTAACAGACGAAGGATCCGGTCTTCTGTCGGGTGAAGGCGCGGAGCTCCTTGGCGCTGGTCACGCAGCGACCGAAGGCCGGCAGCTTGGGGCCGAAGACATAGGAGACGAGGACGAGATCGTGCTCGGCGCAGATCGGACACCGCTCGGAGGTGGGGGTCCCGACCTCACGGGCCGCCCGGACGAGTTCGGGGTGGGCATCGCACACCTCATGGCGCGCCAAGCGACCACGTTCGAACTCGGCGATGAGGTGACGACGCGCCAGCCGGTAATCGATCGCACCGGCCGTGCCACTCCCGGCCCCACGGAAGGGGCGAGCCGCGTCCTCCATCGCCGGGAGGCTAGCGACGTCGATGTGCATCGTGGTCCACCCCCCATCCCGATCGACGCGGGAGACTCTCGCCGTGACCGATACCGGCTCGTTCCACTCCGGAGTGTCGGCGCACGCCGCGTTCCCCGGTCGTGCCGACCTCTCCCTCGACACCGTGACGTGGGGGCCGGGCGTTCCCGGTGACGACGAACTGCGTCTGATCGGCACGCCGACCGGGAAGCGGATCCTGCAACTCGGTGTCGGACTGGGACACAACGCCGTGGCCCTGGCTCGGGCGGGGGCACGTGTGATCGCCGTCGATGACGATCTCGAGCGGATCGACGCCGCTCGACGTCTGGCCGAGTCCAACGAGACGAAGATCGAGGTCCACCACGGCGATCCGGCCGATCTCGCGTTCATCCGGGCCGACACCATCGACACGGCGATCGCCGTCTACACGCTCGGCCGGGTCGACGATCTCGACCGCACACTCCGACAGGTGAACCGGGTGCTGCGCACATCGGGTGGTCTCGTGGCCTCGTTCCCCCATCCCATCTCACTCGCCGTCGAACCGGAGTCGTTCAACGGTCCTCGCATCATCCGTCGCTACGGCGACCAGAAGGCGCTCCCGCTGGGTGACCTGCGCATCCACTCGCATTCGATCGCCGAGATCTTCGCTGCGTTCCACCGCGCCAACTTCCGGATCGATGCGCTATTGGAACCGATGGGCGACACCGCACTCCTCCCGGGCACCCTGCTGGTGCGCGGGAAGAAGGACGGGATCTGACTCAGCGAGGTGGACGAACCGGCCGAGACGCCCACCACTCGTCGAGACGCCGAGCCGCCTCGTCGGAGCCGAGCGGACCCTCTTCCAGTCGGAGCTCCAACAGGAACTCCAGTGCTTCTCCCACCTCACGACCGGGAGCGAGACCGAGACGCTCCATGACCTGCGTGCCATCCAGATCCGGACGGATGGCCGCCAGTTCCTCCCGAGCCTGCAGATCGGCGATGCGCTCCTCGAGTTCATCCATCCGTCGGGAGAGCTCGCGGGCCTTGCGCTCGTTGCGGGTGGTGCAGTCGCAACGCGTCAACTCGATCAACTCGTCGAGCAGCTCGTCAGCGTCCCGGACGTACCGACGAACCGCGGAGTCGGTCCATCCCATCTTGTAGGTGTGGAACCGCAAATGGAGGAACACCAGACGGCTCACCGCTTCGATATCGTCGCCCGAGTACTTGAGCGCGCGCATGCGCTCACGGGTCATGCGGGCACCGACGACCTCGTGATGATGGAACGAGACGCCACCGTCCCCGATGGCACGCGTGCGGGGCTTGCCGACGTCGTGATACAGCGCCGCCAACCGCACCAGTCGTTCGGGCCGGGTCTTGGCCACCACAGCGATCGTGTGGGTGAGCACGTCCTTGTGACGATGGATCGGATCCTGCTCGAGTCGCATGCGTGAGAACTCGGGGAGGAATTCGTCGATGAGTCCGGTGTCGACGAGAAACCACAATCCCTTGGTGGGATCCTCGACCACCATCAACTTGTCGAACTCGTCGCGGATGCGCTCGGCCGACACGATCGACAGTCGACTGCGCATCGTCTCCACAGCGCGCACGAGCGCCTCGTCGGGCTCGAGCCCGTAGCCGGCGATGAACCGGGCCGCCCGCAACATGCGGAGTGGATCGTCCGAGAACGACTCCTCCGGTGACAACGGGGTGCGGAGCCGAGCTGCGGCCAGATCGGCCGCGCCGCCAAAGGGATCGAGGAGTTCGGGGTCGGGCAACGACAACGCCATGGCGTTCACGGTGAAATCACGGCGGGAGAGGTCGACCTCGATGGCGTCGGAGAAGCTGACCGACGGCTTGCGCGAGTCGGGGTCGTAGGCCTCGGCCCGGTGCGTGGTGATCTCGAAGGTCCAGCCGTCGGCCCGACAGCCGATCGTGCCGAACCGCTCGCCCTGGGTCCACACCGCATCAGCCCACCCCGCCACCAGGGCCCTGGTCTCGGCGGGTGGGGCATCGGTGGTGAGGTCGATGTCCCGACCCTCGGTCAGCTCCGTGCCCAGCAGCAGGTCCCGGACCACTCCCCCGACCAGGTAGAGCCGTCGACCGGACGCGGCGAATCGGTCGGCCAACGGTGCCGTGCGATCGAGGACGGGGCGGAGTCGGTCGGGAATCACCGGCGGGAGGCTACCGGTGCCCGTCAGGGAGACCCGGAGCGGTCGCCCCTAGGCTCAGCGCGCCCATGCGACGAACCCTCACCGCCACCGGACGCCACGATCGTCTCCGGATCGGACCGTGGCGGGGCGATCCCGCGGTCGCCCTGCTGAGTCCCCTGCCCGGTTCCACACCGAGCCCGGTGGGCGTGGCGCGCGCCGTGGTCGAGGTGGCCGGCCAGGGGTACCGATCGATCCTCACTCCGGCACTGTCCTGGCCCGAACAGGACGTGTTCATCCAGCAGGGGTTCGGAGTGCACGAACGGCTCCATCTGCTCGGACACGACCTTCGACACCGTCCCGAGCCGCGCGCCGAGGGCGTGCGATTGCGGCGGGCCCATCGCACCGATGTGCGCGCCGTGCTGGTGGTCGACGGTCTCGCCTTCGACTCCTTCTGGCGCTTCGACCGGGCCGGACTCGACGACGCCCGACGGGCCACACCACGGGCGCGCTTCACGGTGGCGGAGATCGACGATCGGATCGTGGGCTACCACGTCACCGGGATGGCCGGTCGTCTCGGTTATCTCCAACGATTGGCCGTGCATCCGGAGTTCCATCGCCACGGCATCGGAACCGCATTGGTGGGTGACGCACTCGACTGGTGCGCCCGTCGACACGGGACTTCCGTGCTGGTGAACACGCAGGAGACGAATCTCGGTGCATTGCGTCTCTATCACCGACTCGGATTCGTCGACGAGCCGACAGGATTGGCCGTTCTCGAACTCGATCTGACGAGGGCACCTCGGTGAAGGTGATGACGACGATGACGTTGAGTCGCCGCCCGACACGGGTGCTCGCCGCCGCCCTCCTCGCCATCGTCGCGGTGCTGCCCCTGAGCCTGCATTCGGCCACCGCCCAGACCGCGCCGCCGACGTCGGCCACCTCGACGTTGTCATTGCTTCGACAGACGCCGTTCGTCGGGCCGTCCGGCACGTTCCGGATCGAACTCGCGGCGCGTGGTGCGCCCGCCGGTGCACGCGTCGGCCTGACCGTCTACACGCAGGTCCCGAGCCGGGCGCGTCTCGAACGGGCACTGGCCGGTGAAGTGCCCGGTCCGGCGGTGGCCACCACCCCACCGGTCATCGTCACCGGGGCCACCGGCAACGTGAACATCGACCTGCCCATCACGCCGATCTGGCCGGCGCCCGCCGGCGGCGCGGTGCTGTCCAACGCCGGCGTCTACCCCGTGATGGTGGAGATGACGGGGGCCGACGGTCGACGGATCGAGCGTCTGTTCACACAGATCGTGCGGCTGCCAGCCGTCGATGCACCCACATCCCCGTTGGCGGTGGGTTCCATCATCACCATCGAGGCCGAACCGACCGTTGCCTACGACGGCGATCTCACACTGTCCACCGCCGACGCCGAACGGGCCCGGGGTCTGCTCAACGCGGTGGCCGACCCGACGGCCCCTCCCTTGACACTGGCTCCGACGCCGTTCGTTCTGAGCGAACTGGCGGGCTCGGTGGCCAGTGTGTCGACCGCGCTCGCGAGCCGACCGATCCTGGCCACTCCGTGGGTGCCGATCGATGCCGGATCGTTGGTGGCCGCCGGTCAGGGATCGATGGTCACCGATCAGTACCGGATGGGCGTCGAGTCGCTGGTTTCGACCCTGGGCACTTCGCCCGAGTCGTCGGTGGCCGTCATCGACGGCTCCACCTCGCCGGCCGCTCTCGACCTCGCGCTCGACCGCGGCGCACGATCGGTGGTTCTCGGCTCATCGCAGGTCCGATCACCGGGCGAGGGCGGCCCCCTCACCCAGCAGTTCCTCATCGCCTCAGCCGACGGTCGACGTGTCCCGGCCATGGCCGCCGACGATCTCGCCGCCGTGCCCTTCGCCTGCGTGGCCGATCCCGTGCTGGCCGCCCACCGGGCGCTGGGCTCACTGGCCATGGTGCACTTCGAGCAACCGGAAGCCGGGCGAGGCGTGGCGCTGGCCCTCCCGGCCCGCACCTCACCACTGGCTCTCGCAGAGTTCCTGCGAGGACTGACCCAACGCGACGGCGCCGGAAGTGGATCGGCCGGCGCCGCCGTGCTGAATCCCACGACGCTGGCCGCGCTGTTCTCGACCACATCGTTCGTCACCGATCGGTCCGGGCCGGTGGTCCGGGCCTGGACGTCGGACAACCCGATCGAACTCGGGGCCTACGGTCCTGCGCTGGAGCAGGCCCGTTGGGATCTGCGGGGCACCCGTTCGATGCTCCCCGAAGCGCCGACCCTGGTCGAACCCATCGACCGCACCATCCTGTCGTCGGCGGCGCGGTCGTTCTCCACCGATGCCCGACTCACGGTGCTGGCCGGCGCCGAACGTTCGATCCGCTCGTTGTCGGGTTCGATCACGATGCCCGCAACCCAGAGCGTGAACCTCACCTCGCGCACGGGCGACATCCCGCTGAGCATCGACAACTCGTTGTCCGGCGCCGCCCACGTGCGGGTCACGCTCAGCAGTCCGAAACTCGACTTCCCCGACGGTCCGTCGATCGATCTGGTGCTCCCTCCGGGGTCGACGCGGGCCTCGATACGGGTCACGACCCGCGCCTCCGGTGCATTCCCCATGCAGGTGTCGATCGCGTCGGTCGACGGAATCCTGCCCGTCGCCGCCAGTCGGGTGGATGTGCGCTCGACGGCCATCTCCGGATGGGGACTGGTGCTGTCGCTCGGAGCCGGCCTGTTCCTCGCGGGGTGGTGGATCCGGCACTTCCGCGATGCACGCCGGGCCCGTTCACTGGTCGACATCGAGACGTCCACGAGCCCCTGATCGGGTCATCTGAGTACGCTCTCCGGGACCGCCAACGAAGGGGAGCACCATGACCGGCGTCCATATCGTGACGGACAGTTCCTGCGATCTGACCGACGAGGAGACCACCAGCAACGGGATCGGGGTGGTGCCCCTGTCGATCCGCTTCGGTGCGGAGGAGTTCATCGACCGCGAGGAGCTCGGGGTCGATGAGTTCTATTCGAAGATGGCCAGCACCGGACTGCTCCCGGAGACCGCGGCGCCGTCGCCGGGACGATTCGAACAGGCCTTCCGTGGTGCCGCGGCCGTGGGTGCGACCGCCGTGGTGTGCATCAACCTGTCGGGCGAGTTGTCGGCCACCGTCCAGTCCGCCCGTAACGCCGCCACCGCCGTGAGCGGCGACATCGATGTGCGAGTGATCGACAGTCGGTCGCTCACCGGCGGACTGGGCACGATGGTGCTGGAGGCAGCCGCCGCCGCCCGCAACGGCGCCGATGCCGACGCCGTGGTGGCCCTCGTCGAATCGATGATCGGCCGCACGGAGATCTACGGCGCACTCGACACGCTCGAGAACCTCAAGAAGGGCGGACGCATCGGGAGCGCCAAGGCGCTACTGGGCTCGATGCTCTCGGTCAAGCCCCTCATCCACATCGGCGACGGTGCCGTGGAAGAGGCCGGCAAGCAACGCACCCGGCGACGTTCGCTCGAATGGCTGCGCGACACGTTGTTCGCCGAGCCGGTGGTGGAGAAGTTGTCGATCCTCCACGGCGGCGCGGCCGACTACGACGAGTTCCTCGACATGATCGCCGAGCGCTATCCGCGCGAGTCGATCCGCACCGGGAAGATCGGGGCCGTCATCGGCACGCACGGTGGTCCCGGTGTGATCGGCATGTGCTACCTGCGAGGCTGACCCGACACGCGTGAGCGACGCCGACGCGACCTACACCACCGATCTCGGCGGCCGGCGGCTCGCCGGTCGCTACCGCATCGTGCGGCCGATCGCGGCCGGGGGCATGGCCGAGGTGTGGGAGGCACACGACGAGACGCTGGGACGACCGGTGGCGGTGAAGGTCCTGCACCCCCAGTTCGCCGCCGACCCCACACTGCGAACCCGGTTCCACAACGAGGCGGTGGCCGCTGCCCGGGTCAGCGATCCACGCATCGTGGCCATTCTGGACACTGCCGATCTCGACGGGCGCGAGGCCATCGTGATGGAACTGATCCGGGGCCGGACACTGCGGGACTGGCTCGATGAACGCGGTGCCCTGGAACCGGTGGAGGTCGTGCACATCGGTGCCGAGGTGGCCACGGCACTGGCCGTTGCGCATCGAGCCGGCATCATCCACCGCGACATCAAGCCCGCCAACATCCTCCTCTCCGACGATGGTCGAGTGGTGGTCACCGACTTCGGTATCGCCAAGGTCCTCGATGCGCCGGACCTGACCCGCACCGCGCAGGTGTTGGGCACGGTGAAGTACCTCGCGCCCGAACAGGTCGAGGGTGGACCGATCGATGGACGCACCGACATCTACGCGCTGGGCGCAGTGCTCTACGAGATGCTGTGCGGTGAACCGCCCTTCCGGGCCGAGACGCCCGCTGCACTGGCTCTGGTGCGGATGCACCGCGACCCCACCAGCCCGTCGGCCATCCTTCCCCGAGTACCGGTGGATCTCGACCACGCGATCATGCGTGCGCTGGCGCGCACTCCGATGGATCGATGGTCGACGGCCGCCGACCTGCGCGCTGCGTTGCTGGCCACCCGTTCGGACGTGTTCGTCGAGGATCCCCCCGAGGAGACTGCAACGACGGCGCGCGGCAACCGCCGACGGGGACGGTCGGGTGTCCTCCTCGCCGTGATCATCATGGCCGTGCTGATCGTGCTCGGACTCCTGCTGGCCGGCACGCCATTCGGTCACCGACTGCTGTCGTCGACCGCGCCGACACCGCATCGAGCAGCAGCGATCGACCACCCTGACGCACCCGCCCCACGGGATGGCCGACCCGACCCCGGGTAGAGTCCGACCATGGAGACCGGAGCGGGAGCGACCGAGGAGCCGACGCCGACCCCGCGCCCCACCCCGCGAGCGACGACGCCGCTGCCGTCGATCCCGTCGCTGTCGGGCGGGGACTGGCCGGCGCAGGCGGCCGACGCCATCGTCGACACCGTCGGCAAGATCCGGGATCGCACCACGGTGCCGATCATGCGATTGGCCCGGGCCGCCGTGTTCGGCGTCTTCATCGGGACCTTCGTGATCGTGCTGTGCACGCTGCTCGTCATCGGCGTGATCCGTCTGCTGGACGAGATCCTGCCGTCGGGCGTGTGGCTCCCCTACCTCCTGCTCGGCGCGGTGGTGACCGGATCGGGGTGGCTGCTGTTCCGGAAACGCAACGACGTCGCCGCCGTGGGGAATGATCGAGGCCGCTGAGCGGTTCTCCCCTTTCCGGCATCGACCACTCCCCCATCCGTCGACGCCCCTCGAGGTCTGACATGTCCGACATCCGCAACGTGGTCATCATCGGCTCCGGCCCGGCCGGTCTCACCGCCGCCATCTACACGGCCCGAGGGAACCTCGAACCCCTGCTGCTCGAGGGCGAGCCCTCGTCCACCAGCGATCAGCCGGGTGGCCAGCTCATGCTCACCACCGAGGTGGAGAACTTCCCCGGCTGGCCCGACGGGATCATGGGCCCAGAACTGATGATGCGCACTCGTGAGCAGGCCGCCCGCTTCGGCACCGACATCAAGACGGTGAAGGCCAGTCGGGTCGATCTCAGCGAACGTCCGTTCAAGATCTGGGTGGGCGACACGGCGGCCGAACCCACCTACCTGGCTCGCTCGGTGATCGTCTCCACCGGTGCCCAGTCGCTCATGCTCGGATTGCCCGAGGAGTCGCGTCTGCTCGGTCATGGCGTGTCGACCTGCGCCACCTGCGACGGGTTCTTCTTCCGGGATCACGACATCGCCGTCGTCGGCGGTGGCGACTCGGCGGTGGAGGAGGCGCTGTTCCTCACCAAGTTCGCCCGCACGGTGACCCTGGTCCACCGCCGCGAGGAACTGCGGGCCTCGAAGATCATGCAGGACCGGGTCTTCGCCAACGAGAAGATGCGTTTCGACTGGAACAGCACCGTGTCCGCCATCCAGGGCGACACCTCGGTGGAGGGTGTGACGCTCACCGACACGGTGACCGGGGAGCAACGACCGCTGGCCGTGACCGGCCTGTTCGTGGCCATCGGGCATCGGCCCAACACCGACCTGTTCATCGGACAGTTGGACCTCGACGAGAACGGCTATCTCGTGACCCATGCCGGGGCCTCGACCAGCGTCGAGGGAGTGTTCGGCTGCGGAGATGTGCAGGATCATGTCTACCGTCAGGCCATCACCGCCGCCGGCTCGGGATGCATGGCCGCCATCGACGCCGAGCGCTGGCTCGAGGCCCAAGGCCACTGATCCACCACCTTCCCGACCCCCACCCCCGACCATCATCATCGAACATCTGTACGAAGAGGAGAACCATGTCCGAGTCAATCGCCACCTACACCGATGCCACCTTCGACGAGCAGATCGGCTCGTCCTCGGTTCCTGTCGTCGTCGACTTCTGGGCCGAATGGTGCGGCCCGTGCAAGATGGTCGCTCCGATCCTGGCCGAGATCGCCGATGAGCAGTCCGATCGACTGACCATCGCCAAGCTCAACGTGGACGACAATCCCGACACCGCCCGTCGTTTCGGGGTCATGAGCATCCCGACGATGATCGTGTTCAAGGATGGTGCCGAGGCGGCCCGCATCGTGGGCGCCAAGGGCAAGTCACAGTTGCTGGACGACTTCGCGCCGTTCCTCGACTGAACATCAGTGACCACAGGTTTGTCCACAGCCTGTGGAACCCTCTACCGCTACTGCGGGTAGAGGCAGAGACTCGACCGCATTTCGATCACGGCCGGCCCACCGCTCAGTCGAGCATGGGCCGGCCGTCGACGATGGTGGTGACGATGCGAGCCAGGTCGTCGAAGGTGGAGAACTCGATGACGATGCGGCCCTTGGCTCGTCCCGAGGTCACCGAGACCCTGGTGTCGAGATGCTCGGCCAGCAGACCCTCGGCTTCCAGATCGGCCGCCGCCTTCACCGAGGCCACCGGACGAGGTGTGGGGTCATCGCCAGGGGTGGCGGTCTCGCCGTGCTGGCGCACTCGCTCCTCGACGTCCCGGACCGAGAGTCGTTCGTTGACGACGGTCTTGGCCAGGGCCTCCTGGAAGGACCGGTCGGGAGTACCGAGCAGGGCCCGGGCGTGGCCGGCGGTGAGTCGACCGTCGCGCAGGAGTCGCTGGATGCTGGCCGGGAGCTGCAGGAGACGTAGGGTGTTGGCCACCGAGGAGCGACTTCGACCGACACGGGTGGCCACCTGATCCTGGGTCATGGAGAACTCCTCCATGAGCCGTTGGTAGGCAGCCGCCTCCTCCAGGGGACTCAAGTCCTCCCGATGGAGGTTCTCGACGAGGGCCTGCTCGAGGGAGTCCCCGTCCTCGACCGGGCGGACGATGGCCGGGATCGTCTGCAACCCGGCCCGCTTGGCCGCCCGCCACCGCCGCTCGCCGGCGATCAGTTCGAACGACTCGTCACCGGTCTGACGAACGAGGATCGGTTGGAGCACGCCCACCGCCCGGATGGAGGCCGACAGACTGACCAGCGCCTCCTCATCGAAGTGATCCCGGGGCTGGTAGGTGTTGGCCACGATGGTGGCGATGGGCAGTTCCCGGAGTTGACCTCCGGCCTCGTCGAGACCCTCGGTCGACGGGGGGATGAGGGAGCCGAGTCCCTTACCGAGTCCGCTGCGGCGTGCCACCACTGACCTCCTTCGCCAGTTCCCGATAGGCGTTGGCCCCCTGACTGCTGGGGTCGAACGTGATGATGGGCTGACCGAAGCCGGGGGCCTCCGACAGCCGGACCGAACGGGGCACCACCTCCTGACACACCTTGTCGCCGAAGTGGTCCCGCACATCCCGCACCACCCCGTCGGCCAGATTGGTGCGGGTGTACATGACCAGGACGATGGCGCTGATCTCCAGTACGGGGTTCAGGCTCTTCTTGATGAGCGAGACGTTCTGGGTGAGCTGGGTGAGGCCTTCAAGTGCGAAGTACTCGCACTGGATCGGCACCAGGACTTCAGTGGCCGCGGCCATGGCGTTCACCGTCAGCAATCCCAGCGAGGGCGGGCAGTCGATGAGGAGGTAGTCGTAGTCCTCCTTCACCGAATCGATGGCCATCTTGAGGCGCATCTCCCGGCTGAACGCAGGAACGAGTTCGATCTCGGCACCGGCCAGGTCCAGTGAGGCCGGGGCCATGAACAGGTTGCGCACCACGGTGCCTTCGATGATGTCCTCGAGGGGAGTGTCATGGAGGATCACGTCGTACATGGACCCGTCCAGGGCCCGGATGTCCACCCCCAGGCCAGTGGAAGCGTTGCCCTGGGGGTCCAGGTCGACCACCAGGGTCCGGAATCCGAGCTCGGCCAGACAGGCGGAGAGATTGATCGACGTGGTCGTCTTGCCCACGCCCCCCTTCTGATTGGCCACGGCGATGACCCGGGGGAGGGTGCGCTCGGCCGAGATGGGCCGGGCCGTCTCCACCACTTCCTCGGCCGCCCTGATGTTGGGCGGCAGCTGCACGGAGAGTTCGGTCCCGTCAGTACCGGGGGTTTCGTCGTCAGCCATGCAGTCGAACTCTCTCCGTCGGGGGCATCCGGAAGGGGGTGCGGAACGACGGCGGTTCACCGCGCGCCGAGCCCCCATCCTGCCGTGATCAGGGTGGCGGGTCAAGGATCGAGGGTTTCACGTGGAACACGAGCACCTCGAGACTCGGACCTCACGTCTCTCGTGTTCCACGTGAAACCTGCCAGCCGACCCCCGATCCCAGCTCGGTCGACGTTCCACGTGGAACATCGGGCCGAGGAACGGGCCGACCGATCGAACCCGGGCTGGGAAACGGATCGTTCAGAAGAGCGGCCGTTTGGCCGGAACCCCCACACGTCGGGGGAAGGCCTCCGGACACAGCACCGCTTGCCGAAGCACCCTGACGCCCTCGCCCGGGGAGTCGGCCACGAGTCCCAGCTGCGCCAGCCCCTCGGCCGGCCAGCGATCCGATCCGCCGGGAGGTTCGCTGACCACCAGCCGGCCGCCGACCCGCAACAGGGGAGCAGCGCACTCCGCGGTGGTGGCCGGCGGACCGAAGGATCGCGCGGTCACGGCATCGGCCCGACCCCGCCACTGCCCATCTCGGCCCAGGTCCTCGGCCCGACCGAGGAGGACCGTGACCCGCTCCTCCCATCCCAGTTCGGCGACACCTTCGCGCAGGAGGGCGATGCGCCGTTCCAGTGAGTCGAGGAGCAGCAACTGCAGATCGGGCCGGGCCTGGGCCACCACCAGGCCGGGCACGCCTGCTCCCGAACCCAGATCCACCAGCACGGATCCCTCGGGCAGGTCATGGACGGCATCGACGAATCGTTCGGCATGGGTGATGTGGTCCTGCACCGGACCGGGTCCGAGAACGCCCAGCCGGCGGGCCCGCTCGAGGACACCGAGGAGACCGGGGGAGGGAGCGAGGGCCATGCCCCATCCTGCCCGCGATCGGCGCGTCCGGCCGACAACGACGAGGGCCCCGCTCTCGCGGGGCCCTCGAACAGCGATCAGGATGACGATCAGGCGGGAACGATGACCACCCGACGCCGAGGCTCCTCGCCCTCCGACACCGTGCCCACCCCATCGAGTTCGTTCACCGTGTCGTGCACGACCTTGCGATCGGCCGAACCCATGGGCTCGAGAGCCTTGGCCACTCCGGAGGTGCGGACCTCCTCGGCCAGCTCGCGGGTGAAGCGCTCCAGCGCCTCCCGCCGACGGGCCCGGTAACCGGCCACGTCGAGTCGCACCCGTCCCTCGGCGCTGCCCGACACCTTCCGATGGACCACGGTCCGGGACAATTCCTGGATGGCCGCCAAGGTGGCGCCACGCTGGCCCACCAGGACGCCGAGGTCACGTCCTTCGATGTGGACCTCGTTGGTCTCCGCAGCGATCTCAGTCATCTGCACCCGGCCCTCGAGCTCGAAGGCATCGACCAGTCCGTCCAGGAACTCGGTGACGATGCGGGTGTGCTCGGCGAGATCCACATCCACGGTCTCGGTCATGGCTGGTACCTCTTTCTGCTGGGCCGCCGCAGCGGTCTGACGAGTTGGCTCCTCGGACGCCGGTCGGTCGGACCGACGACCTCCATTGCGACGGTTGCGGGTACCACCGGAGGCCGCCTCGGCCTCGGTTCCCGGCGACGCAGCCGACGGGGACGCGGCCGCATCGGATGATTGCTGACCGCCCTTCGAACGACCTGCCGACCGCTTCGGTCGGCGATCACGCCGATCCATCTTCGGACGAGGCGCCGTGGGACGGATCCGGGCACGGACCCGAGCCTGACCCTTCGACCGCCCGAAGAGCCCCTTGCTGGGCTCCTCCAGAATCTCGAACTCGGCGTCGTCGATGTCGACTCCCAACCGATCGAGCGCAGCATCCTTTGCCGCCTCGATGGTGGGGCCGGTGAACTCGACCCACTCCATGGGGAACTACCTCTTCTTCTTGCGGGCGCGGGGCTGCAGCGGCGGCGCATCGGAGGCGGCGTCGGACGACGATCCTCCCGAACTCGGCTTCGCATCCTGCGCGTTGGTGGAGGACGGCGTGGTTCGGCCGCCCGTGGAGGAGTCGGTCCGCCCCGACGTCCTCGTCGATCCCTTGGCCTTCGCTCCGGTGCTCGCCTGCACCGGCTTGGGCTTGCTCCCACCCTTGGTCGAGCCCGTCTGGCCCGAGGAGGTCTTCGCCGGTCGTGAACGGGCAGCGATGGCCTTGGACCGGTCCTTGGATCCGCTCTTGCGAGCCCCCTTCGAAGAACCCGACGACGGCGGCTGCAGGCCGAAACCGAACAAGTGCTTCCACGACTTGGTGCCGTCAGAAGCGGACACCCCGTAGATGCTCTTGGAGATGAAGGCCTGCTGACCGATCCGGTAGAGGTTGGACACGGCGAAGTAGATGACCAGACCCGACGGCAGACCGAACGAGATCACCGGCAGGAAGATCGGCATGATCTTCATGATCATCTGCTGTTGGCTGTTCATCTGGGCGCCGGTGCTACGGCCCTGGATCTGACGTTGTTGCACGAAGCCGGTGACGGCGACGATGGCGATGAGCACGAGGAAGGGCAGGGCATGGACGATCCCCTGCTGCAGGGCCTTGCTCGCGCTCTCCGAGAGGTCCAGGCCGAACGCGTTCATCTGCGTCGACGTGGACAGGTTCTCGTACATCTTCGACGACGGGCTGATCCACGCCGGATCGAACACTCGTTCGAAGGAAGGAACCTTGGACAGGTCGAAGGCCTGGGAGAACTGCTGCGAGGCCCACCCGATGGCCCCGCCGAGGTCACTCACCCGACGGGTGAGGCCATGGAGCACCTGGTACAGCACGAGGAACACCGGCATCTGCACCAGCAGGGGCAAACAGCCCCCGATGGGATTGATGTTGTTCTCCTTATAGAACTTGAGCAGGTCCTCGTTGAGCTTCTGACGATCGTCCTTGTAGCGGGTCTGGATCTTGCGCATCTCCGGCTGGAGTTGCTGCATGACCATCATCGACCGGGTGCCCTTCAGGGTGAGGGGCGTGACGACGATCATCACCACGAGGGTGAGCAGGACGATGGCCAGGGCGTAATTGCCCGTGATGTCGTAGAAGAAGGCGAGGACCGTTGCGAACGCCTTGAAGAACGCTTCCACTTACTTGCCGACCTTCCGCTCGGGAACGGGATCCCATCCAGACTGACCCCAGGGATGACAACGCCCCAGCCGCCGCAGCGACATCCAGCCACCACGGACGAACCCGTGGACCTCGAGGGCCTCGACGGCATAGGACGAACACGAGGGTACGTACCGACAGGGTGACACCCGTCCGGCGAACGCCCACTGGTAGGCCCTCACCATGCCCATGGCGAGACGGGCCGGGAGGTGGACCCGGCTCCGAGCGTCACACGACGCCGACCCGGCGTGA
>JBJTGD010000259.1:0-3375 GCA_046093735.1 Acidimicrobiia bacterium
GACGACCTTCATAACTAGTCTCTATGACAGTCATCATAGTTGATCGGGGGGAGGACTGGTGCAGGCATTGATGTTTCGGGGTCCGATGAACCTCGCGTGGGAAGACGTCGAAACCCCTGTCCTGCGCGAGTCGCGCGATGCGCTCGTCCGGCCCCTTGCCGTGGCGCGATGCGATCTCGACCCGGCCATTGCAATCGGCTTGTATCCGATGCCGGCCCCCTTCGTCATGGGTCATGAAATGGTCGGGGAAGTCATCGAAGTCGGTGATGCCGTGACGGGCGTGCGTCCGGGTGACCGCGTGATCGTGCCGTTCCAGCTGAGTTGCATGGCGTGTGCGCCCTGCACCCGCGGACACAGCAACGCGTGCGAGAACGTTGCGTCGGGCACTGCATTCGGTCTTGGTCCGCACGGCGGGGTCGACCTTGGGGGAGCGCTTGCAGAAATCGTTCGTGTGCCGTGGGCCGATGTGATGTTGATTCCATTGCCGGTTGGCATCGATCCCGTTGTTGCGGCGGGCATTCCTGACAACGTCTCGGATGGTTACCGATGCGTCGCAGGTCCGCTGGCGGAACGTCCGGGCGCGGAAGTTCTCGTTGTCGGTGGTCTTGCTCCATCGGTCGGGTTGTACGCGGTGATGGCCGCAGTTGCATTGGGGTCGCAACGTGTCGTCTACGTGGATGACGATGTATCGCGGCTCGAGAAAGCAGAGTCGCTCGGTGCCGAAGTCATCGATGCGCGGGGTCGGTGGGATTCCCTGAAGCTCGACACGCGATTCCCGATTGCCGTTGATGCAAATGTGCTCGACGCGGGTCGCAACTTCGCATTGCGATCGGTTGAGCCGTGCGGTGTGTGCACGAGTGTCTCGGGCGGCGCGTCGTCACGAGCGACGCTGCCGCTTCAGTCGATGTACCTGAAGGGAATTCGTTATGAAATCGGTCGTGTGCATGCGTGTGCCACGGCACCGCGGGTGCTCGACCTCGTGTCGATCGGAGTACTCGATCCGGCACGCATCATCGACGAGGTCGTGCCGTTCAGCGCTGCGATCGACGGCATGGTGAAGCCGGTTACGAAAGTCGTTTTCATGAACGACCTCACCTGAACCAATCCAAGGAGCAAACAATGAACAACGAATCCGAACCCGTGGTCGTGATCGTCAGAATCCCGATGCCGCGTTTGGCCCCGAAGTGGCTCGTGAGGCGGAAGATGAAAGAAACCATCGATCTGTATCGATCACTTCCGGGTCTCGCGTACAAGGTCTTCACCTTCGAGACCGAAAGTGGCGACTTCGGCGGTGTCTACTACTGGAAGAGTCGCACAGAGGCGAACGCATGGTTCAACGATGAATGGTTCAATCGCGTGCGGCGCGAGCGCGGTAGCGAGCCGTACGTACGGGTGTTCTCAGCTCCACTCACGATCGACAACGTCGACGGCGGAACACCCGCTGTGCAGGGCGGTCGGCACATCGTGACGTTGGTGGAGATTCCCATCCCCAACGGCGTCACGAACGACTTGTTGCACGCCGGCTTCGCAGGCGCGGAGGCCGAGTTTCGGGCCGTGCCGGGTCTGCTGCGCAAGCACTTCATCATCTCCGACAAGGCAACGTTCGGCGGCGTGTATCTGTGGGACAACACGGCGAGTGCTGATGCGTGGTTCAACGAAGCGTGGCGGGCACTTGTTCTCGAGAGCTACGGCGCACCCGCGGTCATCGAGCGTTTCGACGCGCCGATCCTGCTGCCAAGCGATCGGGCGTAGAGCATGAATCAATCACCCCGAATCACACCCCTCGAAGCACCGTTCGAAGATGAGGCCGGCGAGATTCTCGCCGAGATGATGCCCGCCGGCGTTCCGCCAATTGCATTGTTCCGAACGTTTGCCAAGAACCTTCCGATGGCCAAGGCGATGCGTCGCTGGGGTGCCTACGAACTTTCCCGCGAATTGTCGTTATCGATGCGCCAGCGTGAGATCGTGATCAATCGTGTGACTGCTCGCTGCAAATGCGAATACGAGTGGGGAGTCCACGTCGCCTTCTTTGCCGAGAGGGTCGGTCTCACTACGGAGCAGGTTTCATCGCTCACTCACGGCCATGCATCGGACCCCTGCTGGGTGGATACATCGGAGAGGGCACTCATCGAGTTCGTCGACGCGCTCCATGAGGCTGCCGACGTTGACGATTCCCAATGGTCGGGCCTCGCGGTTCACATGAACGAGCAGCAGATGCTCGATGTCTGCATGCTCACGGGCTGGTACCACGCCATCTCTTTTGCTGCGAACGCTGCCCGTGTGCCGCTGGAGGCTGGCGCACCTCGGTTCTATGCTTTCTGAATGGCGCAGCCGGACGAAACAAGGAGAGTGCTTCGCAAGTACGCGCAGGCCTGGCTTGCCTCCGATTTGGAGACGGTGTTGGCGTCGTATCACGACGACATCGAGTTGCACTACATGGGTTCGAGCCCCTTGGCGGGAACCCATCGCGGCCGTGATGCCGCGTTTGCTGCGCTTGGGCAGGCGTCGATTCGCACGTCTCGCCAACTGATCGCCGTCGAAGACGTGCTCGTGGGGGAGTCTCTCGGGGCGCTGTTGGCAATCGAAGATCTTGGTGACCCGCCCCGTCGGGTGCGACGCGTTCTCCTCTACAGGGTGCAGGACGAGAAGTTGCGTGAGTGCTGGCTCTTTGATGAGGACCAAAGATTCATCGACGAACTGTGGTCGACCGGTGGATGAACACGGTCGCGTCGACCCACCAATCAACGCAGGGGAGCTCGAGACGCTCGTGGGTTTTCTCGAGTGGCAACGCTCGACGCTCGCATGGAAGACGGAAGGTCTCGATCAAGCCGGATTGGCGAAATCGATGCCACCTTCGTCGATGACGCTCGGCGGAATTTTGAAGCACATGGCTTGGGTCGAAGACCATTGGTTCTCCTTCCGGTTGCTGGGTCGCGAGAGAGAAGACTTGTGGCAATCGATTGACTGGGTGGCAGAACCTGACTGGGAGTGGACGTCTGCGGCGGACGATTCACCCGATGAGCTGCGACTGTTGTGGACCGAAGCGATCGATCGGTCTCGCACCGCCGTAAACGACGCATTCCACGACGGTGGGCTGGACCGCAAGTCCGCGCGAGTAGCGGACGACGGCAGCGCACCGTCGTTGCGATGGATCCTCGCTCACATGATCGAGGAGTACGCCCGACACAACGGCCACGCAGACTTCCTGCGCGAGGCTATTGACGGCCAAGTTGGCGAGTAGGTCTCTCGGGGGCTGATTGCTTGCGCTTGGTTAGCTGCTCGGCGCCAGGTCGGCGACGATGATCTTCGACATCTTCATCATCACGGTGAAGGCGTACTTGCTGTCGTAGCCGTCGAGGCCTTGTAGTGCGCGGG
>JBJTGD010000260.1:0-12664 GCA_046093735.1 Acidimicrobiia bacterium
CCGCCGGGGTCGACTGCACCGCCGGTCGCATCGCGTAGTTGATCGACAGCTGGAAGTCGGCTCGTTCCAACTGCCCGGTGGCGGGGAGCACGTGGGTGGCGAGTTCGCTCATCGGTCCGTCGACCACATCGAGCACCGCGAGCACGTCGAGCGACTGCAGCGCTCGGGCCATGCGCTGTGGATCGGGCGCAGCGGTGAGGAGATTGCCGCCGGTGACGATCAGCGCCCGGATGTTGCCGCTCTCGATCTCGTCGACCAGCGCCACCACCGGGATCTGATCGATGACCCGGGGAAGTTCCGGTCGACTGGCCGGCCCGGGCTTCGATCGGGTCTCGTGTGTCGCCGGTGCGACCGGGGGACCGAAGATCCCGTGGATGAACCGCATCCCGCCCGGCTGCTCGAGCGAACCGGAGAGGATGAGGACGATCCACCGCAGCCATTCGATGAGCAGGCCGTCTCGGCTCATCTGTGCGCCCGTCCCGCACATCACCGCGGTGCGGCCCCGGTGGTCGAGCACGTCGCGCACGAGGGCATCGACGAGTTCGACATCCACGCCGGTGACGGCCGCGGCTCGCTCGATCGTCCACCCGTCGAGGAGCGCACGCAGCGTGGCGAGATCATCGGCCGTGCAACCGGGGATCTCCGAGACGTCGGCGAGGAGCGCGGCGGCCAGTGTGGCGAGGAGGGCCACGTCGGTGCCGGGGACGACCTGCAGGTGTTCGTCGGCCTGATGGGCGGTCTCGGTGGCCCGGGGATCGACGACCCACAGGCGTCCGCCGTTGGCCCGGTGCTGGCGGAGATAGGTGATCGGGTCGGGGAGTGCGGTGCCGTAGCCGTGGGAGACGACGGGGTTGCTGCCGACGATCAGCAGCAGACCGCCCGCGTGCGGGTCCCACGCCGGATTCACCATCGCGTTGCCGGTGACCATCTCGGCGGCGACGAGTGCCGGCGCGTTGTCGACGGTGGCGGCGCTGAGGACCGAGCGGCTCCCGATCGACTTCAGCCACGTCGGTGCGATCATCTGACCGGCGGCGTCATAGGCGAGGCCGGTGGCGAGGTACAGCGCGATCGCGTCGGGGGACGCCGCGGCGCGCACCTCGCGGAGCGCAGATGCCAGGTCGTCGAGGGTCTCGTCCCAGGTGGCAGTGCGGCCGCGCAGACGGGGCACGTCGAGCCGGTCGGGCCGGTGGTGCCACTCGGCCAGTCCCCGCCCCTTGGCGCAGAGGTAGCCGTGTGACGTCGGATGATCGACGTCGCCCTCCACGCCGACCACCTGCACACCATCGGTGGTGACGATGATCCCGCAGCCCGCGGCACAGATGCGGCAATACGACGTCGTGCGCTCCATCGCCGCTGTCTACTACTCAGGAGGACGTCGCAACCTTCCACCGGCCACAGATACCTTCCATCGTGGAAGCAGCGCTGGCGACACGGATAGCCTTCGTCCCCTCGACGCACTCGTTGTCGGGACGAGACCGGGAGTCACCCATGCGCAACTTCTTCCTTTCCGTGGGCGTCTCCGCGGCCGTGCTGGCCTCCCTCGTCGTCGGAGCCCCCGCCGCCGGCGCGCTTCCGGTCACCTACCACGTGACCAACTCCGACTGCGTCGGCCCCGGATCGATCTCTGAAGCCATCGCCGCCGCCAACGCCCATCCGGGCGCCGACACGATCCTCATCGACGTCCCCCGGGTGTACCTGTTCAACGGGTCTGCGAACGGCGATGCCTGCACCCCTCCTGGTCGCGCGCCTTACGCGTTCCACATCACCGAGTCGGTGACGATCGATGGCCAGGGAGCGTGGATCTCCGCGCAGCCGATCTGGTTCGATTCGGCTGGCTATCCCAACAACGTGCAGGCCGGTCGGTGTCCGGCGCAGAGCGGTGATCGTCTCGCGACCGCTCCGGTGTCCTTCCTCGAGGTCGGCACCTACGGGCAGGACAACTCGGGGATCGAGGTGACGGTCGCCCATCTCGACGTCACCAGCGTGAGTCGCCTCGCCGAGGTGTGGGACAACGCGTCACTCACCTTCGATGCGGTGAAGGCCGAGAGCATCACCGACCTGTCCGATTCCTGCAACAACCCGGCGATCTCGGTGGAG
Source organism: Acidimicrobiia bacterium (assembly GCA_046093735.1). Lineage (GTDB taxonomy): Bacteria > Actinomycetota > Acidimicrobiia > Acidimicrobiales > Acidimicrobilacustridaceae > Acidimicrobilacustris. The sequence goes on from JBJTGD010000260.1 coordinate 2,098, forward strand.
ACCGGCGGCAACCTCACGATCATCGACTCGTGGTTCAACGACTCGGTGATGGCCGCGGAGAACGGCGGGGGCAATGCCTTCATCGTCGGCGCCACGGCCGGAAACCTGACCATCCGGACCTCACTCTTCTCCGATCTCCGTAACCAATTCTCGGTGATGTGGTCCGGGCTCTCGACATCGAGAGTCGCGATCGTCTCCTCCCAGTTCCAGGGTGCCGGGGGCATCTACGTGACGGGCAAGAACTCGGGGACGATGCACGCGTACGTCACCAACTCGATCGTGCGACTGGGGAACACGGGGATCCCGGCGGACATGAACACGTCCGATCTGATCGAATCGGCAGGCCGGGATGGAGGCCACGCCGCATTGCATTTCCAGGGATCGACGATCCAGATGCAGCAGACCTCGTGTCACGTGAGCGAGATCTCCGGGCAGTGCGCGCGTCTGGGTCCCGGCATGATCGTGACCTTCGCGGGCGGCACCATCGACTTCACCCACTCGGCCATCGGCGTCGGTGATCCCGCGGCGGCGGGAAGCAACAAGTACCTGTTCGCGACCGGCGCAACGGGCGGACCCATCACCGCCGATGAGTACTCGTGGGCCCAACCGACGAGCCTGCAGAACGCGGCAGCGATCGAGGCCATCCTCGGGCCCTCGGTCATCACCGACACTCCGGGCCTCTACGCCGGCGGCTTCTATCCCGGCGACGGCGCCGTCACGCCGCTGGTGAACTTCGGTGGATCACCCGGCGTGCTCATCGATGCGATCCCCGATGCCAAAGGCGTAGCTCCCATCGGCGCCAACGCGCTGCGCGATCCCATCACCAACGACCCGATCCTCTACGACGTATTCGGCAATCCGCGCTGGGATGGGAACGACAAGTCGAACATCGGCGCAATCCAGACGGTGTTCGCACCGCATCTCACCGTCCTCGACACCGGTGACGGCGCCGTCGGACTGGCATGGAACCAGGTCAACACGGGTGCACCCGCGTACCCCGTCGACAAGTACGTCGTGCGCTACCGGATCGCCGGATCGAGCGACCCGTTCTCGACGATCGAGATCACCGATCCGACCCAGCTGTTCACGGCCGTCACCGGACTGGTGAACGGCACGAAGTACGAGTTCGTTGTGCGAGCCCATGCCGTGACCATCGGAGACCTGCCCGACTCGAACATCGTCGAAGCAATCCCGTATGGACCGGTCGAGGTTCCGGTGACTTCCGCTGTGGGTGGCGATGGCGAGGCCCGCGTGTACTGGACGGACCCCGACGCTGGAGGACATCCCGGTCCGCTCAGCTACTTCGTCATCTATCGACCGCTCGGCGCCACCGAATGGTTCATGGGGCCGGGTTCTCTCTCGGCACGGACCACGAGGATCCCCGAACTGGATCCGGGCACGACCTACGAGTTCGGCGTACTGGCGATCGCCACCGACGGCTCGATGAGTCGTGAGGTCGGCATCGCCACCGCCGCGACTGATCCCGCACCGGACCCTGCGCCCGACGACGGCGACGGTGGCGGCGCCACTCCTCGGTTCACGGGATGATGCGGGTGTGGCTTCGACTCCCGACGGAACCGAGGATGCCCGCTACGTCCTGACCTCACGCCTGCGCCGCAAGCGACGCACCTCGACGTGGCGGCCATCGGAGGATGTGGCGGTTCCCATGCCGGTCGTGTTCGATCTCGCCATGCTCGACGTCGACTCCGGTGCGGACGTCTTCCGGTTCGAGGCCACCGTCGATCTCGTCGATGGAAGTCCGACACTCGTGCACTTCGTGGCCACGGCTGCGAACGGACTCGACACCGTGCGTCTGCAGCGTGAGTTCCGCTGGGCCACACCGGTCGACGTGGTGACCCGCCTCGTTCCGGCGATCATCGCTGCCGGCGGTGATCCCTTCGATCACGAGTTCCCGGCCGAGGGATTCCCCGAGGTGATCGACGCGTCGATCGGTCCGGCGAACCGGGAGTTGAGCGACGAGTTCCTCGAGGGGATCGCTCGCGAGTACCTGTCGATCGGTCGGGGCTATGCGACGTCGATGGCGATCTCACGAGGTGTGTCGCGCCGGACGGTGGTGAGTTGGGTCGAGAAGGCCCGCCAACGAGGCATCCTCACCCGGGTCTCCCCGGGCAGCCACGGGGGCGAGATCGTTCCCGCCGGCAAACGTGTTCCTCCGAACCGGCGCCGGCGATCCCCCGCACGCTGATCGGTTATCGCTGCGCTGGTGCCCGAACCGTCCCGGACCGAGCTCGACGACCTCAGGACGACTTCGCGAAGTGCTCGGCGATGCGGTCGAGGGTGGCGGCCATGTTCTCCCTCGTCTTCTCGCCCAGTCCCTTCACCATCCACTTCGACAGCACCGATTCCCGGGTGATGTCCCAGCTCTCGCGCACCAGGGTTCCACCCTCCACCGGCTGGAGCTCGTAGCGCCAGATGCGTCCGCCCCCGAGGTTCCCCGGCCCCCGTGTCTGCCACGCGATCAGGCGGGGCTCGTCGAACTCGATGACGGTCGACACCATCGAGTACGACATCTTGACCCTCATCGACATCCCGAAGCGCGAGCCCAGTCGGAGCCGTTGCGATCCCTGCTTCGCCCCCACGACCGTGCCCGAGCCGTCGATGTCGTGATGACGGTCCGGGTCGACCAGCAACTCGAAGATGGCCTCGGGCGGTGCCGGCACGAAGCGCTCGACGCTGACGACCTGCTCGTACTCGTTCATTCCCACACTCCGTCGTCGTGGCTGCCGGACCGATTATGGACCCACATCGGTGCGGAATCGATCGGCGGCTGCGTAGCGTGTCGCCATGACTGATCCACGACCCGTCAGCCTCTCCACCTCCGGACCGCCCGAGACCGTGCTGCCCGAGGAACCGGCCGAACTGCGCCACGCCCTCGAGCAGGCGAAGCGGACCGACTCGAACCGACTCGCCGCGATCGGTGCCGTCGTGAGCAGCGCTCCGCGTTCCAGTGCGGCGTGGGCGGCGATGGGCGACGAGGCCGAGTCGACCATCGAGGCCTACGCCTACTACCGGGTGGGTTACCACCGGGGGCTCGACTCGCTGCGGGCCAACGGATGGAAGGGCTCGGGGTACGTGCGCTGGGTGCACCCGTCGAATCGCGGGTTCCTCTCCAGCCTGAACGGACTGGCCCGCTGCGCGGCGGCCATCGGTGAACTCGACGAGGCCGAGCGCTGCGAACTCTTCCTGCGCCAGTGCGATCCGTCCTGGCCCCCGGCCGATCTGCCGGGCTGACGGATCGTGGTCGACGAATCGTGTGCACGGCCTGTGAGGGTCGTCCTCCTTGTGGCGCTGTTCGCGCTGCTTGCGTCGTGTGGAGCGGCGTCCGATTCGCAGTCCGAGTCGCCGTCGCAGTCGGCGACCACGATCCCGGCGGCTCCGGACATGCGCGATGTCCGCTATTGCGAGGTGCTCCTCGTCTCGATCGTCGATGCGGCGCCGGTGGCCTCCGTCTACAACTCGTACCCGCTCAACGAGTGCCCCGTGGATCGGTGGACGGCGTTGGATCCGACGGCGCTGGCCGCAACGTACGGATCGACGCTCGCTATCCTCAATGGACCGCGCTACTGGATGATGAATCACGTCGAGAAGATCGGCGACCCGGCGAGCGAGAAGACCGACTTCGGCGGTATCGAGATGTACAAGCAGGCGACCGTCCCCATCGGGTCACTCATCGATCAGGCTCGCCCGTATTCGCCCTATTCGGTGAGTCGCTCCACCGTCTTCATCTACGACGCCGGCACCGAGGTCTTCGAACTGGTGAGTCCCGACGGTTCGACGTTCGTCATGCAGTCCTACAGCCAGCAGAGGGATCCGTCGCTCACGCTGGCCACGTTGCCCACCCTCGCTCAACGACTCGCCCCGCCGCCGGGGTGGAGGTTCCGTTCCCGGGTGCTCAGCGAGGATCTCCGTATCGTCACCGTCAGCACTCCGGCGCGCGTGCTGCAGGACGAGCTCGGCAACAGCTACTCGATGATCCCCGATCCAGCGTCGCCCACGACCTGACCGATCATCCCGGCTGACCCTAGTCCAGTCCGTTCGGGCACATCCGCCTACGATGCGCTGATGAAGAGTCTTCGCGGGATCCGCTTGCTGTCGGCTGTCCTCCTCGTGGCGCTGATGGGCCTCGCCAGTTGGCTTCCCGGCTCCCGGCCGGCGTCGGCCGCCAACCAGGACGAGTTCTCGGTCATGACGCTGAACCTCTATCTCGGCGCCGACATCATCAAGTCGATGGTCTACTTCCCCGACCTCTCGAAGGTCGCCCAGGACATGTGGACACAGGTCGCGCAGAACGACTTCTCTCGTAGAGTGGAGGCCCTCTCGGCCCGAGTCGTGCCGCAGCGACCGTCTGTGCTCGGTCTGCAGGAGGCGACGAAGTGGGTATGCCTCGATGCAAAGGGCGCTGAGGTCACGGTGTTCGACTTCACCGAACAACTCCTCGCTCGGCTCGCTGCGGATGGTGTCCCGTACCAGGTCGCACAGGTCGGCAACGAACGTGCCGTCTCTGACGGTTTCGGCATCGCCCCGATACCGGGTACGACCGTCGTCACCGATCCCACCGTGTTGCCCTCCGCTCTGGGATCGAATTCGGCTGCGTGCGGAATGCGCCTCTACGACGTACTCGCCGTCCGCTCCGATCTCGCGTCACAGGTCACGGCCGTCGGAACGCACAACTACGCGCAGACCGTGAAGTTCGCTGGTCTGCTCGACATCAAGCGCGGCTACGCATGGGCCGACATCACGATCGGTGGTCGACCCGTGCACTTCGTGACCACCCATCTGGAGTCGTACTGGACCCGCGATGCTGAACCGGCGATGGCTGCACAGGCCCGAGAACTGGTGGCCGACCTGCAGGCGATCACCATCCCCGTCGTGGCCATGGGTGACTTCAACGCGGATCCCCGCGATCCTCGACCGACGACAGCTGGTGCGAATCCCGGCGGGCAGCCCGAGATCACGCCGTTCTGCGCCGATCGGTCGTGCAATCCCTACTGGATCATGACCGCCGCCGGGTACACCGATGTCGGCCCTGACGCCAACGATCCCGCCAACCTCACGTGGGGATCCGACGGTCTGCTCGCCGGTGCCGACATCACTCGACTCGACGCCGCACTCGCGCAGGGCAACGACCTCGGATTCACCGATCGCCTCGACTACGTGTTCGTGCGCGGTGACGTGAAGATCGTGTCGTCCGCACTGTCCGGCGATGAGTGGCCGACCGGTGCCGTGACCTGGGAGTGCGACAGCCCCGCGCAGCGAGCGAACACCCAGTCCGTGGCCGAGAAGTTGGGCATTGCCGTACCTGCGACCGGTCGCTGCTTCGGCACCGACCACCTCGGAGTCTTCGCCACCCTGTCGTTGCCGTCGACTGCGAGTGGAGCGTCGGCGACCGGTTGGATCATCGCCGGAGTGGTGCTGGTACTCGTCATCGTGGGTGCAGCCATCGCGGTGCTGCGCCGTCGTCGATCGCCGGCGAGCTGAGCCGGATCGGGAGGCCGAGAACAGCGCCGCCTACTCGTAGGCAGCGCGGTGCGACACCTTCCCGTCCTGCACGCTGAACAGCGCATCGTTGTAGTGGCAGCCCGCCGGAACCCAATCGAACGTCTTGGCTGTGGCGAACTTGTAGTACAGCACCCGCCGCCCGGCGTTCGGTCCGGTGGGCGCCGGCGTCGTGTGCATGGTGTCGCCGAAATGAACGGTGACATCACCGGGTTCGGTCACGAACGCCACCGCCGGAAGATCGTTCTCCTCGCCCCACGCGATCCAGTGCTTCGAGTACCGGTGGGAGCCGGCGAGCACGAGCAGCTGACCGTTCTCCGGGTTGGCGTGATCGAGTTGCACCCCCACCTGGAGCAACGGACACATCACCGGATGTCCTCCGATCCCGTCGTCGACGTGCCACACCAGATCCCCCGAGCCCTTGACCACGTTGGAGTTCTTGATGAACACCATCGGACCGTCGAGTCGGTCGTCACAGACTCGAAGCGGCTCGTCGGTGGCGAGCCCGGCGTAGTGCGCCAGGCGAGGGTCGAAGGAGAATCGCTGGACGATCTCGGAGTGACGGCCGACGTAGTTGATGCGGGTGACGACCTCTTCATCGCTGGCGTTCACCGACCACCACGAGAACGGATCACCGATCTCGGTGCTCGCTGCGGCTCGCGTGACCTCCTCGCCGAGCAGTGCCGTCGTCTCGGCGGCGATGCCGCCGCGCACGTGCAGGTAGCCGGCGGTGCGGATGAAGTGGCGCATCTCGGCGGGGTCATCGTCGGGCTCGAATCGTCGATCGAGCTCCAGCGGAGTGCCGTCTCGGTCCACCAGCGTCTCCCACACCGCCGTGGAGTACATGGGCCGGCCCGTCATCAGTGATCGGAACGCCGGTTCCCACCGAGCCCACTCGGAGCTGTCGCCCTGGACGAGGTTGGCCCGGCCCGTGCGCAGCGAACCGCTGGTGGTGATCAGTTCGTCGACCCACTCCGAGAAGGTGTCGGCCGACATCTCGACGATGGTCGACGCTCCGTCACTGCCGTCGCACACGACCACACCGGAGTCCGCTGGTGTCCATGTGAACGTCGATGCACCACACCGGAAGGCGAGTGGTGGCGCGTTGCGCAGATCATCGACCACGTGGTGCCCATGTCGGGCACTGGCTGCAGGGAGTGTGGATCGGTTGAACTGCTCGAAGTCATGGTGGTCGAAGGACGCGGCGATCGCTTCGACCCAGGGGAGACCCGTTCCGGTCACATCGGTCGCCATTCCATCCCCCGGTGAACTCGATTGCAGGCGCGAACTGTGATGCTCCCTAGCATGACACGCACGTTGCGGCGTTCGCCGTTTAGGTTGCGAGATGAGGTCGGGTGAGGATGTGGTGACCGTCCGGTCGATGACAGCCGCCGATGTGTCAGCGGTCGAAGCGATCGAGCGAGACGCTGACCAGAGATTCCATGCCATCGGCATGGGGGACCTGGTCAATGGTCCGACGACGTCCCGGTCGACCCTTGGGGAGGCGATGGGTCAAGGGCTCGCGTGGGTGACCATCGATGCCGAAGGAGAGGTCGGTGCATTCCTGATCGCCGCCGAACTCGAGCGGTCGATCCATGTGCTCCAGGTCTCGGTCCACCCTGTGCAGGCGAGGCGGGGAGTGGGGCGGACGTTGCTTGCCGTGGTCAGCGACGAGGCTGCCCGTCGAGGGTTCACCAGTCTCACACTCACCACCTTCGAGCTCGTCCCGTGGAATGCCCCGTACTACCGGTCGCTCGGGTTCCAATCGATCCCGGTGGGTGAGCTCCCCGCCGACCTTCTCGGGATACGGGACAGCGAATCCCTTGCCGGCCTCGACCGGTGGCCTCGGGTGGTGCTGTCTCGCCCGATCCCATGATGTGATGTTCGGGCGCCGACCAACGAGAATCGCCCGGCCCATGCTGTGAACAGGAGCGCATATGACGGGATCGACGACCATCGCCATACCGATCTTCGAGCTGGTCACCGCGCTCGACGCCATCGGCCCCTACGAGGTGCTCCAGCGGGTGCCGTTCTTCGACGTGGTGTTCATCGGTCACGAGCGCGGAGAGGTCCGCACCGACAACGGCATGCTCGGCCTGGTGCGAGACGCCACCTTCGATGACGTCCCCACACCCGATGTGATCGTCTTTCCGGGCGGCGTCGGTACGCGGACCCTCGTGAACGATGGACGGGTGCTCGACTGGGTGCGCACGGCCCACGAGTCCACCACGATGACGACCTCGGTGTGCACCGGTTCAGTCGTGCTGGCCGCGGCTGGGCTGCTCACCGGTTGCACTGCCACCACGCACTGGTCGGCCTACGCCGAACTCGAGGGGTTCGGTGCCGTACCAGTGGCCGACCGGGTGGTGGAGCACATCGATCGCCGTCTCATCACCGCCGCGGGCGTGTCGAGTGGCATCGATATGGCACTGCGCCTCGTCGAACTGCTCGTCGACCGCACGGCCGCCGAGGCCTGCCAGTTGATGATCGAGTACGACCCGCAGCCACATGTCGACGCTGGATCGCTGACCAAGGCCGACGATCGGGTCGTCGCCCGGGTGGTCGAGTACGTGTCGACGGGTCGCCGGTAGCTGCGAGCGGCGGTCGAGCCACAGAACTAGAGTCCGCGCCCATGACGCTCACCCTCAACGGACGTTCCGACCTCGTCGAGCCCGCGGCGCGCCTGCTGGCCTCGGCCATCGACCTCGGCGACGGCGGTACCGTTGAGCAGCGGAAGGTGCTCGAACTCGTCGTGCACAACATCTGGCATCGTCCCGACATCGACGTCAGCACACTCGAGCCGATGAGCGTCGACGAGGCGGAGATGTTCCGCTCCGACCGCATCATCCACCGCCGTCTGCGAATGTTCCTCGTTTTGCTCGAACTCTGCCGTCACCCGCTCTCCGCGGAGCAGGTCGAACGGGTCGACGCCTATGCGACTGCGATCGGTGAGCACGACGACACCGGTCTGGAGATGGCCCGGGAACTCGTCAGCACCTCGCGCGAGGAGGCCGCGGCGCACTTCTGGCTGGCCTGGAACTCCTCGTCGGTGTTGCTCAGTGAGGCGGTGCTCGTCGAACGCCTCGAACGCATCGGTGCGGTCGACCCCGAACTCGCGGCCATGCTCCACAAGATGATCGAGCTGCCCCGGGGCACCCTCGGTCGGGAGTACGTCGAGTTCTACATGGAGTACAAGTTCCAGTTCCCCGGCGAGGGCGTGTCGCACCCCGCCTTCTTCGTCGCCCACGACATGACGCACCTCATCGCCGGATTCGGTCCGACTGGTCCCGAGGAGGTCGCACTGTCGGCGATGCAACTCGCCATGAACGACTCCGATGAGCACTGGATGATCTTCCTCGCGTCGATGGCGGCCTACGAGGTCGGCATCAGCTCGGGCACGACGGACTTCGAGGGCAAGGCGGCGATCCTCGCCCGTGACGGCGCCGTGGAGTTGCTCTTCGAGGGCTTCGAACGCGGGTCGCAGTGCTCGGGCGACTTCTCGATCGCCGATCACCTGTCGATGGCGCACCTGCCGATCGCGCAGGTCCGTGAGATGTACTCGGTGCCAGCGCCGTCGGTGCCGTTCCCGGCCTTCATCAACTGACGCCCGCGTGGCGGGGCGTGGCGCGACGACCGGCTCCTCTGTCCGACACGTTCTGGTTGGTGAGTCGCGGCCCGATCCACCGGAACGAGTACGGTCGGCCTTCGTGCTCACTCGCCTCGTATACCGACTCGTGGCCGCCGCAGTCCTGATCGCTGGGGTGACCGGGCTGGCCGTCGATCCGGCCCCGGCCGCCACGGCCTGTTCCGTCTACGTCACCGGCTCCGGCTCCGACTCCGTGTCGGTCATCAACGCTGCGACGAGCACGGTCACCGCCACGATCGCGGTGGGCGCTACACCCACCGGTGTGGCGGTAGCGCCTTCGGGACATATCTACGTGGCCTCCACCGGCACCAACACGGTGTCGGTGATCGACGCAGCGACGAACTCGGTGACCGCCACCATACCGGTGGGCACCGCCCCGGAGTTCGTGGCCATCGCCCCCTCAGGGAAGATCTACGTCACCAACTCGCTGTCGAACTCCGTGTCGGTGATCGACGCCTCCACCAACGCCGTCACGGCGACGATCCCGGTGGGTCTGCAACCCATCGGCATCGCGGTCTTGGAGTCGGGGAGGGTCTACGTCGCCAACTACGCCGCCAACACGGTGTCGGTCATCGACGGCGCCACCGACACCGTCACCGCGACGATCCCGGTCGGGGTGCAACCGGTCGTCCTGGCGGTGTCGGCGACGGGAACCGTCTACGTCGCCAACTTCTCGTTCTCGAGTCCTCCGGGCACGGTGTCGGTGATCGACGGAGCCACCGACACGGTGACGGCGACGGTCGTCATTGGTCCCACGGCGACTCCCAACGGAGTGGCCATCGCGCCCTCGGGGAAGGTCTACGTCTCGGGATACAACGACAGCACGGTGTCGGTGATCGACGCAGCGACCAACACCATCACCGCCACGATCTCCACCGGCGCCCTGCCGAACGCGATGGCAGTCACGCCGGCCGGATCGGTCTATGTCGCCGAATCCGGTGCCGGCGCAGTCGCCATCGTCGACGGCGCGACCGACACGATCACGGCCTCGATCCCAGTGGGTAGCCAGCCGTCCGGAGTGGCAGTCGGATGTCGGGTCGTGCCCGATCCCTCACCGGTGCGACCCACGTTCACCGGCTGAATCCGTCGGTCGGCGCCGCAGAGCCAGAGGAGCCGAGCTACAGGCCGCCGAACTCCTTGATCGCCGCCCGGGCATCGAGGTCGGCCACGGCGGCCTCCGACCGCTCCAGGAAGGCGGCGGCGAATACCTGTCGTTGCGGTGTGGCGTCAGCCGGGAACGTGACGACCTGACACGAGGCCAGCACCGTGTACCCGGCGTGCACGCGATGTGCGAGCCATGCGTCGTCCCATGAGATCGGCCCATCGGCGCTGGCGTTCCAGATGCCGAGGTAGTGAGCCAACAGGTCGCGCTCGAGACGGCGGCGATCGTCGACGGTGAGCGAC
>JBJTGD010000261.1:0-2920 GCA_046093735.1 Acidimicrobiia bacterium
CCCCACGCCTCACGCCTCACGCCTCACGCAGCCAAGGACATCGCCCACGAGGCCGCTCAGAACGCCCCTTCGATCACGGTGACCGATGTTCCCACCACGGCGGCCACATCGAAGCGGAGACGGCGGGCCCCCGGGCCGTGCTGGTCGAGCCACGCCATGGCCAGACGTCGCAGTCGACGCTGTTTGGCCGGCGTCACCGCCGAGGCCGGTGAACCGAAGGCATCGGAGGTGCGGGTCTTGACCTCGCACACCACCAGCACCGGACCGCGGGCGGCCACGATGTCGATCTCACCGTCACGGCAGCGCCAGTTGCGGTCGACGATCTCGTAGCCACGTTCGACGTACCACCGCGCCGCCAGTTCCTCGCCCCGCGCCCCGAGCGCGCGACGGGCGTCGCTCAACGATCGACGATGGTCATGGGAGCTCCATCTCCTGGCGCGGGAGCTCCTCGATGTTGACGTCCTTGAACGTGACGACTCGCACGTGGGTCACGAAGCGGTTCTGGCGGTACATGTCCCACACCCACGCATCCCGCAGATCGAGTTCGACACGGGTACGACCGTCGACGTCCACGACCTGCTGTTCGATCTCGTTGGCGAGGTAGAAGCGACGCTCCGTCTCCACGACGAAGCGGAACATCGGACAGACGTCCCGATACTCGCGATAGAGCTGGAGCTCGACGTCGGACTCGTACTCCTCGAGATCCTCGGTGCTCACCAGCGTGTCGGCACGACGGTCAGTCGCGCTTCTCCTTGATCTTGGCGGCCTTGCCGATGCGGTCACGCAGGTAATAGAGCTTGGCCCGACGCACGTCACCGCGACTCACGACCTCGATCATGGCCAGGATCGGCGAGTGCAGGGGGAACGTCCGCTCCACGCCCACACCGAAGCTCACCTTGCGCACGGTGAAGGTCTCCTGCAGTCCACTGCCCTGCCGACGGATGACGACGCCCTGGAAGACCTGGACCCGCTCGCGAGTGCCCTCGACCACGCGGACGTGGACCTTGAGCGTGTCGCCCGCGCCGAACTCGGGGATGTCGTCCCGGAGGCTCTTGGCGTCGATGAGATCGATGGAGTTCATGGAGTGCTTCCCGTTGCTCATGGGACCCGGGAGGGCACCCGGATGCTCGTGGACCCCGAGGACCGGGGACCGCTGAGCGTACGCGGCCGGGCCCGCGAACGGCAAAGTGCCGAGCGGCCCTCAGGACGCCGTCGGACCGGAGCCGCCGACGACAGGCCGGTACCGGGTGGCCCATGACGACACCCACCGAGGTCATCGCCCAACGGGATCCCGGCGCCCCCCTCCGGGCCGTCCGGCACTTCGACCCCGTGTTCGGGGATCCGGTCGGGCCCGCCACCTATCTCGCCCCCGAGCGGGAGCGACTGTCGACGCTCACGTGGCCGGCGTTCGACCTGCGCCCGCTCAACTCCACCATCGGGGCGGAGATCTCCGGGGTGGACCTGACCGGCGAACTGCCGCAGTCCACCATCGACGAACTGGCCCGGGCCTTGGCCGAGTGGAAGGTGATCTTCTTTCGTGACCAGCCGCTCACCCCGGCCCAGCACGTCGCCTTCGCCGGGCGGTTCGGTGACCTCGAGGTGCACCCGTTCATCCCGTCCAACACCGACGTCCCCGAACTGGTGCGGTTCGCCAAGGGAGCCGATGCCGCCGGCTACGAGAACTCGTGGCACAACGACGTGACGTGGCGCGAGGTGCCGTCCAAGGCGGCGGTGCTCCACGCCGTGCACGTCCCCGACCGGGGTGGCGACACCCTGTTCTCCGACATGCACGCGGCCTACGAGGCCCTCGACGACGAGACGAAGGAGCGCATCGAGGGGCTCACCGCCGTGCACGACTTCATGCGATCGTTCGGCTCGGTGGTACCGCCGGAGCGACGTGACGAGTTCCGCGAGCGCTACCCGTTGGTCGAACATCCGGTGGTGGTGCGTCATCCGGTCACCGGTCGTCGCACGCTCTACATCAACCGGAACTTCACCAGTCGTCTCGTCGGCATCGAGGGCCCCGAGGAACGCGAGCTCTATCGCCACCTCATCGTCCAGGCGTCGATCCTGGAGCACCAGGTGCGCTTCCAGTGGCGCAACGACTCGGTGGCCATGTGGGACAACATGGCGGTGCAGCACTACGCGTCGAGCGACTACTGGCCCGAGGTGCGCATCATGGAGCGGGCCAGCATCGTGGGCACCCGCCCGGCCGCCTGAGTTCAGTCGTCGCCGAATTCGGCCAGCAACGCGCGCTCGGCGTCATCGAGACCACCGCGGGCCTCGATCAGGTCGGGCCGGTCGGCCAGCGTCCGACGTAACGCCCGGGCCCGACGCCAGCGCGCCACGCGTTCGTGGTCACCCGACCGCAACACCTCGGGCACCTCCATCGACCGGAACTTCGCCGGTCGGGTCCACTGCGGGTACTCCAGCAACCCGTCGGAGAACGATTCGTCACCGGCCGACTCGCCGTTGCCCATCACCCCCGGCACCAGTCGGCCCACCGCCTCGAGCACGACCATGGCCGCCACCTCGCCGCCCCCGAGCACGTAGTCGCCGATGGAGAGTTCGCCATCGCACAGCGCGGTGCGCACCCGGTCGTCGACACCCTCATAACGACCGCACAACAACGAGAACCCGCCGGAGTCGGCCAGTTCCCGGGCCCGGGCCTGCTCGAACCGTCGCCCACCCGGGCCCAGCAGCAACAGCGGGCGGGGCGGATCGGCGGCCTCCACCGAGGCGAAGATCGGCTCGGGGCGCAACACCATGCCTGCGCCCCCGCCGAAAGGGGCATCGTCGACGGTGCGATGCACATCGGTGGTGTGCTCGCGCAGGTCGTGCACGCGCACGTCGAGCAGTCCGGCCCGACGGGCCCGACCCAGCAACGACTGGTCGGCGAACCCCTCGACCATGTCGGGGA
>JBJTGD010000262.1:0-6753 GCA_046093735.1 Acidimicrobiia bacterium
CCGTACGTGGCGCTCACCGATGTCGGCGCCTTCATGGAGGCTCTCGTGTCAGAACGACTCGCGGTCGATGGCACCGATGGCACCGATGACGGAGCGGGGTCGGCGACCGTCTTCGAGGTCCGCAGCGGCGACCGCGGCTACATCGCTCCCGTCCTGCAGCGCTACGACGACCTCGAGGACCTGTTGCTCCTCGATCCGATCCACGAGGTCGACGATTCGGGTTGGCCCGTTGCCCGCACCGACTGACCGGGACACGATCCGGTTCGTCACCGACACCCTCGACGCGTTCGACGCGGCGTACACGAGCGAGACCCACACCGACGTCACCCACGCCACTCTCGCCGACCGTCACCTGCGCATCCGCTACGTGTCACCCGAACTGGCCGAGCGGTTCGGTGCGAACCTCAACCACCTGGCCGTCGATCGCGCCGAGACACGGTCGGATCATGAACTCGATCTCGACATCCGCTGCTGGGACCGCTCTGCGACCGAAGTGCATGCGCCCCCATCGCCGTGGTCGATCGATGATCACCTGCCCACCGGATACATCCGAGGTCTGATCGTCGGTCCCATCCGGGCCACCTTCGATCCCGCCGCTCGGGTGCTGTGTCTCTACGACTCCGAACGCCGAGCCGCCGTCGTGCACGCGGCTCGTGCCGACCTCGTGCCGTTGTGGATGGATCGAGCACCGTTCCGCACGGTGCTCACTTGGTGGGCCGCCGATCGCGGACTGGCCCTGCTGCACGCGTCAGCGGTGGCAACAGCGAGCGGCGCGGTGGTGCTGGCCGGCACCAGTGGAGCAGGGAAGTCGACCACTGCGTTGCGCTGTCTGCTGGCCGGGCTCGAACTCCTCGGCGACGACGCCTGTCTCGTCGGGTGCACGCCGGAACCGACGGTGCACTCGGTGTACCGGTTCGCCAAAGTTGACGAACCTCTGGTCGAGCCGCTCCCGCCACCGCTCTCGCGCGCGCTTCCGTGGATCACCGACGAGTTCGTCATCGATCCGGGTTCCCGTCATCGCTCCCGGGCTCCGCTGCGGGCCATCCTTCTGCCCCGGATCACGGGCGGAGCCGGCTCACGTCTGGTGCCCGTGTCCCGAGCGGAGGCGCTCCGCATCCTCGGTCCGACCACCGTCGTCGAAGGCGGCGCGCCGTCCCGAGAGGCCCTGCGCGCCATCGTCGACCTCGTGGGCTGTGTGCCCGCGTTCCGCCTCGAACTCGGTACCGACCCCGCCGGGATCGTCGACGCCGTGGTCGCGGCGACGGAGGGACAGTCGTGACCGACTCTCCGAACCACGTCAGCGTCGTCATCACGGTGCGCAATGGCGAGCGATACCTGTCGGCGGCCGTCACCAGCATCCTCGAACAATCGACGCCTCCAGCCGAGATCGTCGTGGTCGACGACGGATCCACCGACGACACGGTCGGTGTGCTCGCCGGATTCGGTGACGCCGTGCGTCTCGTGCGTCAATCGGCACGCGGTGCGGCCGCCGGTCGGAACCGAGGAATCGCCGCCAGCAGCGGTGACGTGCTCGCCTTCCTCGACGCCGACGACCTCTGGACCCCTCATTCCCTTGCTCGGCGACTCGAACGCCTGGTCGAGGCCGACGCACCCGACGGGGTCTTCGGACGAACCACCCAGTTCGTGAGCCCCGACCTGCCCGAGCATGAGGCGCATCGCCTGAGGATCAGGGCCGAACCAGCGTCGGCTCCGTTGCTCGGCGCCCTCGTCGTTCGCCGCGAGGTCGCAGAGAGAGTCGGCCCGTTCGACGAGTCGTGGCCATCCGCCCACGGCGTCGACTGGATCGCCCGGGCCCGTGACGCCGGAGTGCGACTGGTGGCCATCGACGACGTGGTGCTCCATCGGCGACTGCACGCCACCAACACCGGCCGCGCGCTCCCCCGGGAGACCACGCTCTCCGCGCTTCGTCGCGTGGTGCACGCGCATCATTGTCGCCACAATGAGCGATGACGTCGGAGTGTCCGGACGGCCATGAGCGCCACAGGAGTGTGAACGTGCCCGAATCCATCCTGCTGGTCTCCCACACCCACTGGGACAGGGAGTGGTACCGAACCTTCGAGGACTTCCGAGGTCGTCTGGTCGACACGGTCGACCGTGTGCTCGACCAGAGCGACGAGGACCCCAGTTGGTCGTTCCTCCTCGACGGGCAATCGATCGTCGCCGAGGACTACCTCGAGGTGCGACCCGGCGCCCGTGACCGTCTGCGCGCCGCGGTGCAGTCGGGCCGACTGGGACTGGGCCCGTGGTACGTGCAGCCCGACTCGCTCCTGCCGACCGGTGAGGCCCATGTCCGCAACCTGTTGGAGGGTCGACGGGTGGCGGAGTCACTCGGTGGGTGCTCGCGCGTGGCCTACGCCCCGGACTCGTTCGGACATCCTGCGCAGTTCCCACAGTTGTTCGCCGGCTTTGGGCTCGGGCCGTTCGTGTTTTGGCGCGGCAACGGTGACGAGATCGACGAACTCGGCCCCGTCTATCGGTGGGTCGCGCCCGATGGCACGTCAGTCCTGACCTACGTGCTGGTGCGGGGCTACTTCTCGGCGGCCGGTCTCCCCGACGACCCCGAGGCCGCGGCCAAGGCGCTGGCCCGTGGCGTCGCCGACTTCGGCGAGGTCAACGGCGCGCCGGTCGTGCTCATGAACGGCGTCGACCACATGTACCCGCAACCCCACACGGCTGCTGTCGCCGACGCGCTGACCAGACGCACCGGACTCAACGTGCGCCGCGGCCTGCTCGACGAACTCGTCGACGGCATCGATCCGCACAACCGTCCCGAGCACTCCGGCGATCTCCTCGGCGGACGACTGGCCAATCTGCTGCCGGGAGTGTGGTCCTCACGGCTCCATCTCAAGTTGGCCGACCGTCGCGCCGAGCGCGCGCTGATCGGCTGGGCCGAACCGTGGTCGGCCCTCGGGGCCGTGCTCGGACTCCCCGACGAATCGCCGTCGTTGCGCATGGCGCGGCGAGCCCTGCTCGCCAATCAGGCGCACGACTCGATCGGCGGCTGCTCCATCGACGAGGTGCATCGACAGATGGCCGGGCGCACCGCCACGGCCATCGGGTTGGCCGAGGCCACGACGACCCGACTCCTCGAACGCCTCGCGGGCATGAGCCCCGACCGACACCGAACGTGGGACACAGGCGTCGAACTCGCCGTGTTCAATCCATCGCCGTTCGCCCGCTCCGACGTGGTGCGCGTGCCGCTCGACGGCTTCCCGCTGTACCGCATCACCGTGGTCGACGCCGGAACGCACCCGCTGGCCACGGTCGCGGGCACGGTCGCCGGCTACGAGATCGATGGCCGACCGGCGCGGATCGTTCCCTCGACCGATCCCGGTCGGGTCCGGATGGTGGAGGACTGGCCGGCGCTCGATGTGGAGATGCTCGTCGCCGACGTACCCGCGTTCGGGTGGCAGCGAGTACACCTCACACCCTCGGCCCGACCACACGATGACGAGGTCGACGACGGTCGGTCAATCGATGACGGTGCGGGGCTCATGGTGACGGTCGCCGATGACGGCACGCTGTCGGTCACCGACGGCACCCGAACATTCACCGGCCTCGCGGCGGTCGAGGACCTCGGCGATCGCGGCGACACCTACGACTTCGATGCGATCGAACAGGATCGAGGCGCGTCGCTTCACGATGTCGTGGTCGAGCGTCGTCGACACCCATCCGGCATCTCCCGCGTGATCGTGACCCGACGCTTCTCGATTCCCTCGGCCCTCGGCGACGATCGCTCCGCACGCGTCGACGACGACGTACTCCTCACCGTGCGGACCGAAGCACGCGTCGCCCCCGGGCTCGGTCGGGTCGACCTCGAGGTGACGACCGACAACCCCGCCCGGGACCACCGACTTCGACTGCTGTTCCCCACCGGGGCGCCGATCGAACGGTTCCGGGCCGCCACCACGTTCGGGGTCGCCGAGCGATCGACCGGCCCGATCCCCCATCACGGATGGTGGCACCCGCCGACCACTACCTTCCCCCACCAGGGTTGGGTGGCGGCCCACCGCCTGGTGGTCGGCGCACCGGGCCTGCCCGAGGGCGAGGTGACCCCCGACGGCGTGATCGCCATCACCGTGCTGCGCGCCATCGGCTGGCTCAGCCACAACGAGTTGCGCGGTCGCCCAATCCCGGCCGGGCCGACCCTCGTCACGCCCGATGCGCAGTGCCCCGAGGGCATCACGGCGCGGCTGACGATCCGGATCGAGCGCGCCGACGAGCTCGATGGCGCCGGTCGCACCGCCGGGCTCGCCGCCGCCGATGAACTGGGACTGCGGGCGGTGCACGCCGGCCCCGATCCACTCGTGGCCCCGGGCGTCGGTCTTCTCGAGTTGGCGCCCGACACGGTCGTGCTGTCCGCGCTCAAACCCGCCGAGGACGGCGAAGGCATGGTGCTGCGAGTGCTCAATCCCGAGGTGCGGCCCGCGGTGGCGCGCGCCACACTCGGATTCCAGGTCGACGAAGTGGTCTCGGTGCGACTGGACGAATCCCCCGACGGCGGCGAGTTCGAGTGGGACGGTGCCACGCTGCGGTTCCCGATCGGCGGCTGCGCCCTTCGCTCGTTCCGCATCCGTCTGCGCTGAGTCGATGAACCGATTCCGGGCTCGACAGCCGGGCTCGACAGCGCGGCCCGAGACCGGCGTTCGCCACCAGCGCCGGAATCGAATGAGGAACGCACGGGTTGCAACCGTCATGTCGCCACGCCCCGAACTTCTGATCATCGGCTACGAGGATCGACTGACCGCCGACCATCGGGTACTGCTCGATGCCGCCGACGACGCAGGGTTCGCCGCCGAACTGGTCGATCCCTCCCGCCTGACCATCGGCGTGGACGCCCGCGGCACTGTCGTCCTCGTCGATGGAGAGCTCCGCACTCCGGCAGTGGCACTGCCCCGAGGGGTGAACCGCCCATGGCCGTTCATCCGTCAGGTCCTCGACGTGTGGGAAGGATTCGGGACCCGGGTGGTCCCGAGCGTGACGGCGGCCGATCTGTGCGCCGACAAGCTGGCCACGATCCGGGTACTGAACGACCACCGGGTGCCCGTGTTGCCCACCCTCGGCGTGCTGCCCGGGCCCGGGGCGTCACTCGCGACTTCCGACCTCGCCGACGACCCCGACGACGTGCTGGTGCTCAAGCCGGCACGAGCCTCGAAGGGAAGGGGCGTGCGCGCTGCGACCCGCAGTGAGACAGCCGCCGACCTCCGTGCCAGATTCCCGCTGGTCGACGGGTTGGTCGACCACCAGATCGTGCAACCCCGTGCCGAGGAGTGGGGCGTCGACCACCGGGTGATCGTGGCCGGCGGCGAGGTGGTGGCGATGACCCGCCGTCACGGTGCTCCGGGAGCGATCACCACCAACACACGCGGTGCCACCGTGGTCGATGTGATGGATCCGTGGGCCGAAGCCCCCGAGATCGTGCAGGTCGCCATCGATGCCTGCGCTGCGCTCGGCCTCGAGTTCGGGGGGATCGATGTGATCGGCCATGAGGGACGTGCCGTCGTCCTCGAGGCCAATGCCTGGCCGGGCCTGGCTGCTCATGTGCGCGGTACACAGATCGCACAGGCGCTCGTGCGGTGTGCTGCACGCGTCGGCAGTGCACAGCCACTCGGTCTCGGCTGACGGAAGGCGCAGCCCCAGCGCAACGTCATACAGCGCGTGGAGCATCCCGACCATCCATTTCGGTCATCTTCCGTATAGAGGGAGCAGTGATCCCCCGATTCCGTGACGACACGATGCGCCAGCACGCCATCGGTGCGGCTCGTCTCCCCTCAGGGAACGACACCGACTGGATCAGGACTCAATTCCTGCTACCCCGGCACGACGCGGAAAGTTCTTAGCGATATCACTCTGTCGATCAATCCAGGCGAGTCGTCGCCGTAGTTGGCGAAAACGGGTCGGGCAAAAGCACTCTCGTGAAGTTGATCGCCCGACTCTATGCCCCTGATGCGGGAGAGATTCTCCTTGATGGAGTCAACCTCCACCATTTAGACCCTGCCGACATTTCCCGCGAGATCACATTCGTCTTTCAAGGTTTCGGCAGGTACGAGGCAACTGTGGGAGAAAACGTCGCATTCGGTGACTGGAGTCACCTACTCAATGACCCCAATGCGACCCGAGAGGTCATTGATCGCGTAGGCATCGGTTCACTCATCGAGAACATGCCAGATGAGATGAACACACTCCTCGGCAGACGATTCGGTATTCACGATCCTTCGGGCGGGCAGTGGCAACAGATCGCCATTGCCCGAGCGAACGCCCGTCCTGAATCGATCCAGATTCTTGATGAACAGACGTCCAACCTTGACGTTATGACTGAATTCAAGATCTTTTCCCAGTTCCGAGCGTTAGCAAAGGGTCGCACGACGATTCTTATTTCGCACCGCTTCAGCACTATCTCCCTCGCTGATCGAGTGGTGGTGATGGATGGCGGGCGCATCACCGAGACAGGAACTCATGCAGAACTACTCGCCCGGAACGGCACCTACGCGGCGCTGTACCGAATGCACCGACGCGATATCGCTGATCTCGAGGAATTCAATGCTCCCTCGAACGATTGATCCCAGCGAGCCCCGATCCCCAGGAACGTCTCGGATCTCTCTCATCCGCTCATGTGGAGGCCGATTTCGGTCGTCTGGTCGACGTACGTGATCTCGCGGGAAATGTCGGCAGGGTCTAAATGGTGGAGGTTGACTCCATCAAGGAGAATCTCTCCCGCATCAGGGGCATAGA
>JBJTGD010000263.1:0-2434 GCA_046093735.1 Acidimicrobiia bacterium
CCGCGACCGCATAGGAGAACTGGCGCGAGGCCTGGGTGATCACGGCCATGCGGCCGAGCTTGACGCGCGTGAGTTCGTAGTCACTGATCGGCTTGCCGAACACGACTCGGTTCTGTGCGTAGTCGAGTGCGGCCTCGTACGCGGCCTGCATCACGCCGACGGCGCGCGCCGCTGTCTGCAGGCGTCCGTTCTCGAAGCCCGCCATCTGGAGATAGAAGCCCTTGCCGAGCCCGTCGCGCCCGCCGATGAGGTTCGTCTCGGGGACGAACCAGTTCTCGATCGCGATCTCGTAGGAATGCATGCCGCGGTAACCGATCGTGTCGATCGGGCGGCCCTCCATGCGACCCCCGCCGTCCTGGGTGAAGACGAAGCCGGGCGCGTCGCCCACGGGCTTGGGCACGATGAAGAGCGAGAGACCGCGGTGGGCCTTGCTGCGGTCCGGGTCGGTGCGCGCGAGCAACATCAGCACGTTGGCGCGGGCACCGAACGTGCACCAGGTCTTGACGCCGTTGATGAGCCATCCGCCATCGGTGCGGGTGGCGCTCACCTTCACGCCGGCCACGTCCGACCCGTAATCGGGCTCGGTGACGGCCACGGCCGGCATCACCTCGGCGGTGGCCAGTCGCGGCAACCACTCCTTCTTCTGTTGTTCGGTGCCGCCGAACAACAGCGCCCGGGTGAGGATCTCCGGCCGGGTGATGAGGGCACCGCCGGCCCCGAGCGAGGCACGGGTGAGTTCCTCGGTGGCCACCACCATGCCGATGTACTCGCTCTCGCCGCCTTCGGAGAAGCCCTCGTACTCGACGGGTACCGACAGGCCGAAGGCGCCGATCTCGGCCAGACCCTCGATGATGTCCTCGGGGATGTCGGCGTTGGTGCGGTGGATGTGCTCGGCCACTGGCGTGATGCGGTCGGCGGCGAAACGACGGAAGGCGTCCTGCACCATCTCGAAGTCGCCCTCGAGATGTCGCGGTCCGGGCGTATCGGCCAACGAGGCCACGAACTCGGGCGAGCGATAGGTGGCCACGAAGTCGCGTGTGGCGTCGAGCGCTCCGGGGCTCACACCCCAGCTGCTCTCACGACCGAACACCCGGGGCACGAGCTCGCCGATGGCGTCGGCCACGAAGGCACAGGCCAGGCGGGCCTCGAGATCACCACGGGCGCCGTAGTCGAGCATCGACCGACAGGTGGCCACGGCGGAGGCGGCATGGGCGACGTCGTAGGCGATGACCTGATGGGCATCGGCCCCGCCGGAGGCCGCGAGGGTCCGCACGGCGGAGTCGATGACGGCGGCCGCAGCCTCGACGGCGTCGGTGGCGGAGGCGAGATCGAGTGAGGGGAGTGCGCTCATGGTGCTGAGGCTACCCGTGGGTAGGGCCCGGCTCCGAGGTCGTCGACGGTTAGCCGGCAGCCGTCTCAGGCGGGGACGGGGCGCAGCACGGTGCCGGGTCGGGCGCCGGTGGCCCGACCGTCGGACCATGTGGGCACGCCGGCGGCGATCGTCCACCGGAACCCGGCGGGCGGTCGGGTGAAGCGCCACGTGCCATGGGGAACGTCGTAGGCGCGTTCCTCGGTGCCGAGCTGCAGTTCGTCGAGACGGAACACGACGAGATCGGCGACCCGTCCGACCTCGACCCGGCCCCGATCGTGCAGTCCGAAGAACTCGGCGGTGCGCCCGGTCAGCACATGCACGCCCTGTTCGAGGGTGAGTCGTCCGGTGTCGCGCACGTAGTGGGTGAGCACGTGCAGATGTTCTCCGGCGGCGGCGAACAACTGCAGGTGAGCGCCGCTGTCGTTGATGTTGAACACAGTGTGCGGATCAAGCGCAGCGCGCACGATGTCGTCCTCGCTCAGTCGCTCGGGCACTCCCATCATCTGTGAACCCGTGCCGTTGGCCACCACCCAGTCGGCCAGAGCGTCGGAGATGTGCAGACCGGTGCGTTCCACCAGATCGGCCAGGGAGATGTCGAGCGGGCCGACTCCGGTCTCGGAGATCGTGAGCAGCATCTCGTCGGGACGCTCGATGCGAGACAGGCTCGAGCGCGTGCGGTTGTCCCAGTCGGTGCGGGCCCGGGCCCGCCAGTGCGGATCGGCGAGGGTCGGGAGCTTGTCGGCCTCCGGTCCGTTGATCACCTCGTTCCACGCCGCGACGCGCTGGAACACCAGTGACCGTTCGAACCCGAAGAACGGCGCCAACGGTTTGGCGTTGACCATCGGCCACATGTCGGCCGTGGCGCGCAGTTCATGGTGCAGATCCCACCATTGGTCACGACGGTCGTCGTCGCGCACGTTGAACGGGATGCCCGTGTACTGGGCGCGCACGCCGGTGCCGGCCAGCAGCGCAGCGAAGCGACGGGCGTCGGCGATCGAGTCCTGCGGGTCGTTGAAGCGCAGGATCATCTGCACGGTGGCGGGTCGATGGGCGGCGACCACT
>JBJTGD010000264.1:0-2922 GCA_046093735.1 Acidimicrobiia bacterium
CCAGATCCTTGACGAAGGCGATGCCGGTGACGTCTTCGATGCCGGTGCCGAACACCGGCACACGACTGCGACCGGCGGTCAACGCCCGATCGAGGGTCTCGGCCACCGTCGTGGAGTCGGCCAGGGCCAACAGATCGGGGCGCGGCACCATGATCTCGCGACAGATCGTGTCGCCGAACTCGATCACCTGGGCGATGAGTTCACGTTCGTCCTGTTCGAGGATCTCGGCCGTGACCGCCTCGTCGGTGAGGGCGAGGACCTCCTCCTCCGACACGAATGGTCCCTGGGCCAGGCCCTTGCCCGGGATGATGACGTTCGTCAGTCCGATGAGACCGCGGGCGATGAGGGGAAGGGGCCACAGTCGCGACAGTCGCCACACGGCCCCCGAGCACAACCGGGCGGCGCGCACGGTGTGTTCGATGGCCCACGTCTTGGGGATGGCCTCGGCCACGACGAACACGACGATCACGTTGACCACCGTGGCGATGAGCACACCCCAGCCGCCGAACAGCCGCTCGCTCACGATGCCGATGAGAGTGGCCTGCACCAGTTGGCACACCAGCACCACCAGCAGCACGACGTTGAGGAACTGTTCGGGGTGTTCGACGAGAGCCACGAGACGACGGGTGCCGAACCCTCCCTCGGCGGCGATGGCCCGGGCCCGGGCCCGACTCAGGCGCAGCAACGACGTCTCGGCCATCGACAGGAAGATGGAGGCCACGAACAGCACGACGATCGCCACGATCATCCAGATCTCGGTGGGACCAAGGGTGGCGGCGAACACGGTCATCGCCACGGATCGGCGGCCAACGGCCCGTGGTGGGCGGCCAGCAGCGCCTGTTCACGCGCCCACATGGCGGTGCGCTGCTCGTCGGTGGCGTGATCCATGCCCAGCAGGTGCAGGATGCCGTGCACCAACAACAGGGCCAGTTCGTCGTCGAGCGATCCGGCGTGCTCGGGGGCGTTGCGCTCGGCCACGGCCGGGCACATCACCACATCGCCGAGCAACAACGGCAGTTCCTCGGGATCCTCCTGGCGGTCCGGTCCAGGGCCGCCGCTGTCGGGCCAACGTCCGGCCGGATCGGGCTCTCCGTCGATGGGGAACGAGAGCACGTCGGTGGGTCCGTCCTGCTCCATGAATCGTTGGTTGAGATCGGTGATGGTGGTCTCGTCGACGAACAGCACCGACAACTCGCACTCGCCGGACACACCCTCGTCGGCCAGCGCGGCCAGCGCCAGGCGTTGCCATCGGGCGACATCGACGGCGACGGCCGACTGCTCGTCGGACACGAACACCGTCACCTCACCGTCGACCGGTCCACGTCGACGGCGCATGGAGGCTCGTGGGGGGCCGCTCACGCCTTCGGCGCGTTCTCGTACGCCTGCACGATGTCCTGCACGATGCGGTGACGCACCACGTCGCCGGCGGTGAGTCGCACCCACTCAAGACCGTCGATGCCCTCGAGCACGGATTCGAGTCCCAGCAGTCCGCTGCGTCCACCCTGCACGTCGACCTGGGTGGTGTCGCCGGTGATCACCACCTTGGAGCCGAACCCGATGCGGGTGAGGAACATCTTCATCTGCTCCGGTGTGGTGTTCTGCGCCTCGTCGAGGATGATGAACGATCCGTTGAGCGTGCGACCGCGCATGAAGGCGAGTGGTGCCACCTCGACGGTGCCACGCTCGAGCAGTCGTTGCGCGCCCTCGGGTTCGACCATGTCGTAGAGCGCGTCGTACAGCGGACGCAGGTAGGGGTCGACCTTGGCCATGAGGTCGCCGGGGAGGAACCCGAGTCGCTCACCGGCCTCCACCGCCGGACGGGTGAGGATGATGCGATCCACTTCCTTCGACTGCAGCGCCTGCACGGCCATGGCCACCGCCAGCCACGACTTGCCGGTACCGGCGGGGCCGATGCCGAAGGTCACGATGTTGTTGCGGATGGCGTCGATGTAGCGCTTCTGCCCGCTGGTCTTGGGTCGCACCATGCGGCCGCGTGCGCTGCGCATCACGTCGGTGGCCAGCACCTCGCTCGGGCGTTCGTCGGCCCGCACCATGTCGATGCTGCGACGCAGCGACGGGGCGTCGAGCACCTGGCCGCGCTGGAGCAGCACGATCAGTTCCTCGAACAGGCGGGCCACCATGGGCGCCTGCTCACCGGCGATGGTGATCTCGTTGCCCCGCACCAGCACGTCACAGGTCGGGAAGGCGTCCTCCACCATGCGCAGCAGTTCGTCCCGGGGGCCGAGCAGCCCGGCCATGAGGTGGTTGCCGGGGACGTGGACGATGACGGAGGTGCTGGGCATGTGAGGGCGAAGCCTAGAAGAGTCGGACGGCCCATCCTCCGAGCGCCGTCGACGACCACCATCGGGCCATGGACGACGACTTCGATCGACTTCTGCGCAGCGCCCGGGCCGATGACGCCACCCGATCCCGAGCCAGCGTGGTGGCGCTGCGCGAACTGGCAGCCGAGGAGGCGACCATCCTCGGGGTGCTCCACGACCTGGCCGATCGCCGGGGCCGTGTACGACTGGTGGTGCAGGGCGTGCGGCGCGTCGGCGAGGTGGTCGAGGTGTGGAGTGGCGGAGTGGTGCTGGCCGGTGCGACTGCCGGTGCCAGTGCCACTGCTGCGGTGGAGGTGCTCGTGCGGGCCGATGCCATCGATGTCGTCACCAGTCCCGATGGGGACCGGCTGCACGGTGACGAGCGGTCGACACCGCAGCGATCGTGGCCAGTGCTCGTCCATGCACGCGTCGAGTCCGGCGACGAGGTCGAGCTGATGGTCGGCGGAGTGTCGCTGCAGGGCCGGATCCGGTCGGTCGGCATCGAGGTCCTCGCGCTCGCCGGCGCCGGCGGCGCGGGGGACTACGTGCGGACCGAGGCCATCGCCTCGGTGATCATCGCAACGGTGCGGTCACGTTCGTC
>JBJTGD010000265.1:0-10885 GCA_046093735.1 Acidimicrobiia bacterium
GTGCGCAGCGTGGGCTACCGGTTCGGTCAGTCGCGCTGGTCGCCCTGAGCAACGAGGCACGCCACTCCACAACGAGAAGAGCCGCCCCACGGGGCGGCTCGATCACCACTCGGTTGCACCGAGGGGTCAGACGGGCCGGACGTCCTGAGCCTGATCGCCCGTCGGACCCGCGGTCACCTCGAACTCGACGGCCTGTCCCTCTTCGAGGGAGCGATAGCCCGAGCCGGTGATCGCGCTGTAGTGCACGAACACATCAGCGCCTCCCTCACGGGAGATGAAGCCGTAACCCTTTTCGGCGTTGAACCACTTGACGGTACCGGAGGCCACTCCGATGCCCCTTTCTGTTGAGCGGGGTCGGAACACCTTCCCTGCACCTGCTGTAGGGCCAGTACGCTAGTGGGGATCGCCACAACTGTCGACGGAACGGCCAAAACGGCCCTGAACAGCGGTTTTCAGGCCTCAGGAGCCGGTGAATAGGCCAGAGCCATGTACTCGGTGCCCTCGTAGCCGGCGTCGACCTCCCCCTCGACCGTTGCCCCGAGGACACCGGCGACGACCGACATGGTCATGAGGAACCCGACGGGAATGGCCACCAGGAGCACGAAGATGATGAGGACGGCACCAATCATGCTCGCGACCCTAGCGGTCGGTGGACGTCACGACCGCGGCGCGTGGGCCCATGCTTCGATCTCCACCAGGGCCAGACGCGGCAACTCGGCCACAGCGAAGGCGCTACGAGCGGGCCGGTGGTCGCCGAACCCGGCGACGTAGGCCTCGTTCATCAACTCGAAGTCACGCATGTGCCGCAGGAACACCGTGGTCTTGACCACATCGGCCAACGACGACCCTTCCGAGGCCAGCAGTGCCGCCATGTTGGCCAGCGCCTGGGTGGTCTCCGCGGCGACGCCGCCGGTCACCATCTCGCCGTTGCGCAGACCCAGTTGACCGGACACCACCAGGAAGTCGCCGGCCCGGACGATGGGGGCGTAGGGACCGATCGGAGCGTTCATGTCGTCACTGTGTCACAGCGATGCTGGGAACCGGGCGCCGCGTCGGCCAGTCCGTCGGCCACCCGAGCGCCGACCACGCCGCTGCGGCGGTGGCGGCGAACACGGCATCGGAACCGTTGACCGGGGGGCCATCGTCGTCGTGCACCACGACCTTGACCGGCGGCATGTCCGCTGCGCGCAGGACGCCGAACGAGCGAATGGTGAGATCGTGCACGGTTCCGTCAGCGGCGACGGCCACACCTTCGCTCGTCACCCATCCCAACCCCATGTGCACGGCGCCGATCACGTACGACCGCAGCACGGTCTCGTCGAGCACCGCACCACAGGAGAGTTCGACGTGCACGGCACCGTCATCGGCGAACGTGACGGTGGCCGTTGCGCCCTCGTCGGCGGTGATGGTGGCGGTACGCGGGAATGGTTCGCCGTGCTCGTGGGCGAGTCGAGCCCGCAGTCCGGCGACGAGCACCTGGGCCTCGGCGGTACCGGCGGCCCGGATGGCGACCGAGGTGGGCGGACCGGGGACATCGACCTCCTCGACGACGAGATCGGGGGCGATCCGGGTGATGGCGGCGGCGATGCCCGGGGTGCGCACCACACGCACGATGCCGGAGCCATCGGCGCGCACACCGGCGGCGATCGGCGGCCGCTTCGGCCCCATGCGCACGACGTCCTCACGCGACAACACCACCCGCACGGCCCGGCCCTGTTCGTCGGCCAGTCGTCGGGCGGCTTCACCCACGATGGAGGCGCCCTTCCCGCCGAACGCACCACCGTTGGCCAAGGGCGATACGGGCTCACCACCCGGTTCGCACCACGACGCATCGGTCTCCAGATAGGCGGGCTCGACCCACACCGTGCGCAACGTCAACGCCCAATCGCCGGCGGGCAGATCGAGCGGCGGCGTAACCGTGGCCGTACCGTGACGGCCCTGCACCGAGCCGGCGGCGGCACGGGCCGCAGGAAGGGTCGGGCCGAGGACCCAGCCGCCGGCGCCATCGGGCACAGCCACGAGTGCATCGCGCGGTGCGGTGTCGTCGGCGAACCCGGCCCGGCCGAGCACGACGTCGGTCGACACCCGCTGTGGGGATCGGCCCTCGATCGTGGCCCGCCGTGACGCGGCGTCGAGATCGCGCGTGGCGTTGCCGGCAACGGCGCCATCCACGCGCCCGTCAGCCATCACCTGCCATGCCTCGACGATGGTCTGCCATCCGGTGCATCGGCACAGGTGAGCGGCCAGCGCAGTGTGCACGGCTGCGACATCGTCAGCGCGCACGCCCTTGCGACGGAGACCCTCCAGCCGTTGGACGATACCGGGGGTGCAGGCCCCACACTGGCTACCACCGGTGGACAGCAATGCCTCGGCCCATGCGGCGCGCACGTCGTCGTCGAGTCCGTCGACGGTGGTGATGGAGCGACCGGCCATCCGCTTGAGCGGTGACACACAGGCGACGCGCGGCGCGCCGTCGACGAGGACGGTGCAGCATCCGCACTGGCCCTGCGGATTGCAGCCCGTCTTGGGGGCCCGGTTGCCGAGTGAACCCCGGAGTGCGGCCAGCAGCGAGATGCCCGGATCGGCCACCGACACGGGCTCGTCGTCGACGACGAGCTCCACCGTCGGCGGTGCGCTGGACGATGCGGGATCGGTCACGTACCGATGGTCCCACGTCGGCCCGGACGCGGCGACGACCGCCCGAGGGCGGTCGTCGGACCGGACAGAGGATGAGAGCGCGGGATCAGCCGGTGTACGACGGTCGCGTGGGCTCCTGCGGGGCCCGCAGGGCCGAGGCGGCGGAGGACGAGAGCACCAGCGACGTCAAGGTGGTCGGGATGGCCAGCACTGCGTTGACCGTTCCCTCGTCGCCTGCGCCACCGGTACAGGTCACCCCCGGAATGGTGAAGCCGGTGGACGTCAATGTCAACGTTCCCGCAGTTGCATCGAACGTCGTGGTGAACGACATGGGCGCAATCACCACCGAGCACCCCGAGATGATGTCGCTCGGGCCGATGAGATCCACGCCGACGGTGAAGCCGACCGTTCCGAGCGTGCCCGAACCGGTCTGGGGGATCGTGCCCGTCACCGGCGCGGAGGTATCGGCGAAGCTGAGGGCGAACCCCTCGCCCACCGAGGTGTCGTCGGTCTGGCCGAAGGGCGGAATGGTGAGGGTCCCACTGAACGCACCGGTGGCCGGGTCGTAGGTGCCATTGAGCAGGGCGGCGGGATTCTCGGCGAAATCGATGACCGTTCCGTTCACGGTCATGGCGCCGGCATTGACGTTCACGCTGACCGTCGTCGGGGTCGATGCTGCCGGTGAACCCGGCACCAGTACGAACGCGGCCGCCACCACGAGAGCGGCGGCGAGACGGAAGGGATGGGAGATGAGGTGTCGTCGCATACCCTCAGCATAGGGCTGGCCCCGGGTCGGGTCCGAGCCCACACGCGACGACGACCGCCCTCGGGCGGTCATCGGCCGGCTGATGGAGAGGTTCAGCTGAAGGAGTTGCCGCAGCCGCAGGACTTCTGGGCGTTGGGATTGTCGATGGCGAACCCCGCGCCCTGGAGGCCGTCCTTGTAGTCGAGGGTGGCGCCGGTGAGCAGTTGGGCGCTCGACGGGTCGACGACCACCGACACGCCGCCCTGATCGGCGACCATGTCCTCGGCATCCTTCTGCGAATCGAAGAACATCTCGTAGGAGAAACCGGCGCAGCCGCCGGGGCGCACGGCGACGCGGAGCATGAGGTTGTCGTCGCCCTCCTGGGCGATCAGTTCCTTGACCTTGACCGAGGCGGTGTCGGTGAGCGTGATCATGGGGACCTCCGGATGCTGATCCGCCGGACGGCGGGTGAACGTGCAACCGCAAGGCTAGCGGAGGAGCCACGCTGCGCCCACGTCGTCGGGCGGGTCCACACGAGTCCTCGGTACGCTGCGGCCATGGCCTCCGGCGCCCTCTCCACCTCCGAGGACGTGCTCGCCGCCCTGCGGGGCGTGGTCGATCCCGAACTGGGGGCCGACATCGTCGAGTTGGGGATGGCCAAGGGGGCCGTGATCGAACCCGACGGGACCGTCACCGTCACGGTGGCCCTGACCACGGCCGGGTGTCCACTGCGGGCCCAGTTGCAGCGAGAGGTGCTCACCCGGGTGGACGGGCTCCCCGGAGTGACCTCGGTGCGGATCGAATGGTCGGAACTCGATGCCGAGGAGAAGGCCCGGGCGATGGCAGTGGCCCGGCGCCACGCCCAATCGACGGCGGGTCCGAACCGAGTGCCCCCCGGCGCCCGAGTGCTGGCGGGGGCCTCGGGCAAGGGCGGGGGGGGCAAGTCGTCGATCACCGCCAGTCTGGCCGCCGCCCTCGCTGATCGGGGCTTCGCCGTCGGCGTCATCGACGCCGACATCTGGGGGTTCTCCCTGCCCCGCATGTTCGGCATCGACGGTCGGCGGGAGGCCGCCCCCGACGACTCGGGCAAGCGCACGATCGTCCCGCGGTCGGTGCCGATCGGCACGGGTCGCCTCGACCTGGTCTCGATGGGGCTGCTGGTCGACGACGAGACCGACGCGCTCATGTGGCGGGGACTCATCCTCAACCGGGCCGTGCAGCACTTCCTCGAGGATGTGGCGTGGGCCGACGACCTCGACTACGTGGTCATCGACCTGCCGCCGGGCACCGGTGATGTGCAGATGGGTCTGGCCCGCATGCTCCCGCAGAGCGAGATGCTGGTGGTGACCACACCCGCCGTCGGGGCCCAACGCGTGGCGTCGCGCGCGGTGACCATGGCCCGCAAGAGTCACGTGCACGTGCTCGGGGTCATCGAGAACATGAGCGCCTTCGAGTGCGAACACGGACATGTGCACGCGGTCTTCGGCGAGGGCGGAGGCGCAGCGCTGGCCGCCGAGCAGTCGCTGCCCTTGATCGGGTGCGTCCCATTGGAATCAGAGGTGTCGGCCGGCGGTGACAACGGTGCGCCGATCGTGCTGGGTGCCGGTGCGGCGGCCGATGCCCTGCGCGCCATCGTCGACCGGTTGGTCGACGAGTTGGCGCCGCCGATCTCCATGGCCGGGTGCTCGGCCCGCATGCTGGCCGCTGCGGTCGCAGCGCTCGACGCCAGCGACTAGCCGGCGCGGAGCATCATCCCCTGCGAGTTGAAGAAGAACCCGCCGGGGGTGACGAGCGCAGTGCGAGCCCCGGGCACCTGCCGATCACCGGCGGTGCCCCGCAACTGCACCACCGCCTCGCGCACGTGACCGGTGCCGCGGGTGCCGCCCTCGGACAGTGATCCGCCGTGCGTGTTGAACGGCACCTTGCCGTTCACGAGAACGGTGTCGGTCTCGTCGTTCCAGTTCTCGCGCAGGAACGCTCCCGCCTCGCCGGGCGGGCACCATCCGCAGTTCTCGATCCATGCCGAGGTGATGATGGTGAACCCGTCATAGGGGTAGAAGAGGTCGACTTCGTCGATCCAGAAGTCGCTCTTCGCCTTCAACTGGTCGACGACCACGTGCTGTCCATGACGCTGGAAGGTGGGCAACTGGTCCTCGGTGTTGGGTCCGATCATGCCCACCGATGCGGCGTGGATCAGCACCGGCGGGTGCGGCATCGACGCGGCGCGTTCGGCCGAGGTGAGCACGAAGGCATCGGCGCCGTCAACGGGGATGTCCATGTCCAACATGCACAACGGGTCTCGGATCATGCGCGCCGAGTGGTAGTCGTCGAGCGTGATGCGGTCGCGCAGCACCGCGAGAGGATTGGAGGCTGCGTGCGAACGACCGTTGACCGCCACCCGGGCCCACGCCTCCCGATCGACCCCGTACTCGTGCAGGTAGCGACTGGCCCACGCCGTGTACCCGGTGGCCATGGCGATCGACTCGGGAATGGCCGGGATCACCGACGGCACCCGGCGGCGGAACGGATCGTTGGCGGCGCTACGCGAGGCCCAGGGGAGTCGCAGCATGGCGGCGATGACGAGCACCACGTCGGCAGAACCGGCGTGGATGGCGTTCATGGCGTCGATGATCGAGAACATCACCACCGGTGACGGTCGGCTGTGATGGGTGACGGTGTCGAGACCCAACGACGACGCGAACATCGCACTGGTCGGGGCACCAGGTTCACCGATGGTGACGAGACCGTCGATGTCCGACGCGTCGAGACCGGCATCACGGATGGCGGCAGTGGCGGCCAGCAGTCCCAGGGCCAACTGCGAGCGGTCATCGGTGCGCGAGAACCCCGTGCTGCCCACACCGACGATGGCCACCGCGTCCTTGATCGGGTTGCGAGGCATCACGCCTCCCCGACGGTCATCGGACGGAAGGCCGGGAAGGGCGCGCCCGATCGTTCGATCCACGTCAGTTCGACGGGCAGTCCGATGCACACGTCGGCCAGCGCGCAGTCGACAACGGTGCTGGTGAAACGCAATCCCTCCTGTTCCGCGAGGTCGACCGTCACCACCGGATGGGGACCGGCGGCGTAGTCGACCCCGTCGGCCGGCGGGCCCTGATGGAGTGCGATGGCGAGGTGCACGACACCGCGGCCACTCACCGGTGTCGGCACCATGTCCCACGACCAGCACGACGGGCACATGGGCCGCATCGGTGCGTCGTAGCGACCACACTCCCCGCACCGGTTGAACACGAGTTCTCGTCGCAGGTAGCCGCGGTAATGCTCGGCGGTGTCACGCTCCACCGGGAGATGGGCCAACACCTCGATCAGTTCGGCATCGGTCGGTGCACTCATCGTTCTCCTCCATCGTCGTCGGCCGGATCGGTTGCCAACGCGGCCAGACGGGCCGTGACATGAGCGGTGGTGCCATCGATCGACCACAGGGTCACATCGAGCACCTCATCGCGCACGCAGTAGGCGACGGTCATGGGCATGGCACTGCGCACCACCTCGGCGTCGATCGGATCGCGGAACTCCACCTCGGCCCGGATGGGGCCCGTGCGCATGTCAGGCAGGAGGCCACGTTCGACGGCCCGATCGACGGACTGCTCGAGCACCTCCCATGACGCTGCGTTGTTGACGTGATCGAGCACGTCGAGATCGGTGACCCGGGGCCACCACGGCATCGTGTGCACGTCGTCGTCCTCAGGCACCACCGGCTCATGGAGCTGGCGGGCGGTGACCTCCCGACCTCCCGCCGGTTCCGAGTAGACGGCCACGAACTCGTCGGGCAGCCGCGCCGGACGTCCTGACCCGGGATCGAGGTGGACCCACAACGTGACGGTCTCCAGTCGTCCACCCCGGTCACCGGTCATCGAGATCCGCCGCTCGGCCCAGCGGGTGCCCAGCCCCGAACAGAACGTGGACAGCGCCAGCCGCTCGTTGTACCGGGCCGGGACGTGCTGCTCGATCACTGTCCGGCGCACCACCCAGGCCCGGGCCCGCAGGGTGCCGAGGTCGTGGGAGTCGTCGGTGGCGACGTCCTGGAGCACCCGAGCCGCAGCATCGAGGCGCAGGCGACCGGCCGCGTCGGCCTCGGCCAGACGCACCGTTCGCTCGGTCCGGAACACCCGGCCGGAGAGCGGTTCGCCCAGCAGTCGGGTGGCCCCGTTCTCCCGTGCTGTCGCCCCCATGCCGGCGACGCTACTCCTCCGATCCCAAGGGAGCAGCGGGATCGCGCCACTACTCGAAATCAGGTTGACACCGGGCCGGTGGGAATGGTTCCGTAGACCCCATGTCCGCGACCTTCCGCACCGACGCCTCGAATGCCGCCTTCGGCATGCCGTCGCGCGCCGGCGTGGCTACCACCACCGGTTGGTACGGGCCGGCGATCGACGTGTTCGTGATCGACCACAAGCACCCGGACCGGCGACCTCCGCTCTGAGCAGCCCACGCTGCAGATCGACGAGGCCGCCGGTTCCACCGGCGGCCATTCTGCTATTTCACCCACCCCCCCACTGCTGCTGCTTCCCACCCCCCTCCCCACTGCTGCTGCACTTCACGAAAGGAATGATCCGATGCTCGCCGAGACGCTCGACGACATCTCTCCGGCCGTCAGGGCCGGTGCCGCCTGCCGGGACGTCGGCGTCCCGCTGACCGGCATCTTCTTCTCCGAGGAGCTCACCGACATCGCCGCGGCCAAGTCGATCTGTGCCACGTGCCCGGTGATGGTCGAGTGCCTCGAGGGAGCCATCGCGCGCCATGAGCCGTGGGGCGTGTGCGGTGGGCACAGGTTCGTCAACGGTCGGATCCTCCCCACCAAGCGCCGCCGTGGTCGTCCGCCGGTCGTTCCCCGTCCCGAGGACCGACTGCCGGACATCCCGGTCCCGGATCACCTCCGGGCCTGGTTGCGGTCGGCCTGACCCTTCGCTCGCCCCCACCCGGTCCGGGTGCGGCTGCCGCCTGCGGGCCGGTCGCACCTGCCGTCCCGGGCGGGAGGTGTGGTGATTGGGAGCGGCGCGGGACCACGGGTACCGTCACCACCGTCCCCGATGGAGACGAACCACCATGGAGAACGCGCCGCTCCCTCCCGACCCGCAGTCCGGCCCGCGGCCGACTGCGTCGTGGCGACGGTGGCTCCCCGCGTTCCTGGCCGGTGTCGTCGTACTGACGTTGGCCACCGCACTGGCGGTGTCGGTGCTCGGAGGATCGGGCCCAGACTCCTCCGACGTGGTGAAGCTCGACCCGAACGGCACGCTGCCACCGGGCCTGCCCGACTCCTCCGACGACCCGGTCGGTCAACGCATCGGCGCACTGCAGTACACGACGTTCGACGGCCGCACCATCGACCTCACCACCGACGGCAAGCCGTTGTTGTTGAACTTCTGGTCGTCGACCTGCGCACCGTGCATCCGTGAGATGCCGGCGCTCGATCAGGTGTGGCGGGCCAACCGCGACCGCGTCGACGTGCTCGGACTCGATTACGTGGAAGCCCCCGAACTCGGTCAGGCGATGGCCGCCCGCACCGGTGTGCAGTACCCGATCGCCCGTGACGCCAAGGGAACACTGCTCCGTCGATTCGGCGGCACCGGGCTGCCGTACACCGTGCTGGTCGGGGCCGATGGGACCGTGCTGGCCGTACATGCCGGCGAACTCGACGCCGCCGGATTCCAACGACTGATCGACACCGCCGCCGGTCGATGACGTGAACTCGTCGATCCTCTACGCCTTCAGCGTCGGCATGGTGGCGACGTTCAATCCCTGTGGTTTCGCCATGCTCCCGGCCTACCTGTCGTACGTCCTCGGACTGGAGAACGACGAGCACCTCGACCAGCACACCGGCGCTGCCGTCCTGCGCGCACTAGTGGTCGGTGCCGTGATGACATCGGGCTTCCTCGTCGTCTTCGGGGTACTGGGACTGCTGCTCGATCCGGTGTTGTCATCGATCAACGACAAGCTGCCGTGGCTCACGATCGTGCTCGGCCTCGTGCTGCTGGTGCTGGGTGTGAGGATGCTGCTCGGCCGAGACATCTCGATCCGACTGCCGAAGATCGCCCGCGCGCCCGATTCGCGCGAACTGTGGTCGGTTTTCGTATTCGGCGTGTCCTACGCGCTGGTGTCGATCAGTTGCACGCTGGCGTTGTTCATCGCCGCCATCTCCACGGTGATCGAGCAGCAGAACCTCCTGGTGGGCATCGCTGCCTTCCTCGCCTACGGACTGGGGATGGGCATCGTGCTCATGGTCCTCACCGTCGCCCTCGCCCTCGCGCGTCAGGGCGTGGTACGTCGAATGCGGGGCATCCTCCCCCACATCAACCGCATCTCCGGAGCGCTCCTCGTGCTCGCCGGCGGCTACGTCGTCTACTACGGCTGGTACGAGTTGCGGGTCTTCGACGGTGACACCAGCGGCGGTGGTGTGGCGGGCTGGATGTTCGACCTCAACGCGCGCATCACCTCATGGATCAACTCGGTCGGTGCCGGTCGTCTCGGACTGATCGGCGGACTGGTGATCGCCACGATCGTATTCGTCGCGCTGCTCGACCGGGCCCGCGACCACTGACCGACGACCGATAGCCTCACCACATGGATCTTCGTGTCTTCGTCGAACCCCAGCAGGGCGCGTCCTACGCGCAACAGGCGGCCGTGGCTCGCACCGCTGAGGAACTCGGCTTCGACGGCTTCTTCCGTTCCGACCACTACCTGCGCATGGGCGAGGGCGATCCGCTCCCCGGCCCCACCGACACCTGGGTGACACTCGGCGCCATCGCCCGGGAGACCTCCACCATCCGACTGGGCACCTTGGTGGCCTCGGCCACGTTCCGTCTCCCAGGACAGTTGGCCGTCGCCGTGGCCCAGATCGATGACATGAGCGCCGGTCGGTTCGAACTCGGTCTCGGCGCCGGATGGTTCGACACCGAGCACACCGCCTACGGCATCCCGTTCCCCACGCTCGGGCAGCGCTTCGACATGCTCACCGAGCAGCTCGAGATCATCACCGGCATGTGGGCCACACCCCTCGACTCGCAGTACTCGTTCGAGGGCGATCAGTACGGACTGGTGGGATCCCCGGCGCTGCCCAAGCCGGTGCAACCGGGCGGGCCGCCGATCATCATCGGTGGGTACGGGGCGAAACGCACACCGGCGTTGGCCGCGCAGTACGCCTCGGAGTTCAACCTGCCGTTCCCCCCTCTGGAGATCTACCGGTCGATGTGCGACAACGTGCGCGCCGAATGCGAGGCGCACCGACGCGATCCCGACTCGTTGACGTACTCGGTCGCTCAGGTGGTGTGCGGTGGCACCGACGAGGCCGAGATCTCCCGTCGTGCCGCCCGGATCGGTCGCGACGTCGAGGAACTGCGACAGAACGGTTGCGCCGGCACACCGGCCGAGGTGCTCGATCGCATCGCCGACTTCGCCGAGGCCGGTGCCGAGCGCGTCTACCTGCAGTTCCTCGACGTCGCGACCGATCCGGGCGGCACGACGGGAGATCTCGGCCTCGTCGGTGCC